>CAJXIT010000172.1 GCA_913054055.1 uncultured Thalassolituus sp. | reverse complement strand
TTGAATAGTTTATTCATGAAGGCCTGCTTTATTTATATGGGATTGAGAAGACGGATCAAACGAATAGGTAATGCGGATTTTTTCTTGCTGGACATCAGCATTAGAAAATGGGTGTTGATCAATCATCACACAGGTTTGAAATACTTCGCTGATTAGGTCTTCTGTTAGAACGGCTTTTGGCACACCCTGTTTAACGATTTTTCCGTGATCAATCACCAACAAATAATCACAAAATGCCGCGGCCAAATTCAAATCGTGAATGGACGCTAAAACACTGATGCCCATTTGTTTCACCATGTTTAACATATCAATTTGATAATGCACATCCAGATGATTGGTAGGTTCATCCATAATTAAGAGTTGCGGGTTTTGCACATGGGCACGGGCCAGCATCACGCGCTGTTTTTCACCACCGGATAATTGTTCAAACGGCTGCTGCTTAAAATTATGCAAATCCATTTTATCAATGGCATTATTTATTCGCTGTAAATCTTGTGCACTGGTCCACTCAAATAAACCTTTATGAGGGGTTAAGCCTTGTGCCACCACATCCCAAACATTCAACCCCATTTGATTGCTATGTTCTTGCAAAATCACCGCAATCTTTTTAGCTTGTTCACGGGCAGGCAAGGTTAATAAGTTTTCTTGATAAAGATTGATCTCGCCTTTATTCGGTTTATTCACACCGTATAGGCAGCGCATTAACGATGACTTACCCGCGCCATTGGGGCCAATCAAACCCACAAACGCACCCTCGGGAATATCAAAATTGATATCCGATAATATCTCGGTACTGCTTGCTGACCAATGCAGGTCTCGGACACTTAGAATATTGCCCATTAGCGTACTGCTACCATATATTTACTGATTCACTTTTAAAATTTTTGTCCACAAGTATACGCCATCATCACTGTTTATGCAGGCTACTGACCTACCAAGATTAACTTACCGGTTTTAGGGTCTTTATAAACCGTACCCAGTGATTCCATGCCATTGCCGTTTGATTCTAGCCTTTGTTTAATTGAGTCTGGCACTTGCAATAACTCTTTACCTTTATTGATCTCCCGCCCCTGATTTTGGCTGACATCAATATTAAACGATTGCTGCAATGACTGGCTTTGAGAAAGCAAGGCCACCATTAATCCTAAAGCAAATACCAACATCACATCCATAATATTGGCAAAGCCCACTAAAGGGTCAGTATCTTGTTCTTCAAATTGTTTACTTTCCCAGGGACGCTTTTCCGGTTTTAGATTAGGCATTGTTCGCAGCCCAATCATCGTAAACGGTTTCAAAATGTCGGCGACGTGATTTACCCAAAATATATGCCAGCAAACCCACCAACAAACCCACCACTGTGGTATCAAAAGCAATACTAATGGCGGTTGATAACTGACTTAAATCCCCTGTGCTCATGGCAGTAAGGCCAGGGCCTAATGGAATCAGCGTGCCCATTAAGCCTAAAATAGGGCCGCTGCGCGCAAGAATATCTAGGCGATCAATTTTTTTAAGCACGTAAGCTGTATATTTATTTTCACTTTGTTCCAATAAAGCCTTGGTGCTACCTAGTCGTTCAGACACCATTGAACCCAGTTCCCATACAACGGCCGCTAAAGCCAAACCCAAAGCAATCAACACGGGTACTAATAAATAATGCACTAGCTGATGTATCACCCCTAAGGTGTAACCCTCAAACATTTTATGATTTCCTTAAGCGTTTGTGTGTACGTATAAAACTAACGATGAATATGAAAAACATGAGTCCAATCATAGCTTGCAACCAAATTTCTGGGCTCTCATTGTTTTCGTTATTCTGTGAATTATGCTCTTGATACTTACTATTATTATTTGATTCCGAGTTTAGATCCTCCAACGAAATTTCAGTTAATGTATGTATTTCATTTTTAGAATTTGATTTATCTTCAATTAAATCCTCAATCACTGCCCATTGTTGTTCCGTTAACTTGTCTTTTAGCCAAGGTAACATAGGATGATCTGGTGACGTGTGACCACTACCTGGTAGACCGTGCTCATCAACAATTTCTGAAAACGCTTGCGCCAGCTCTTTTTGGGTTTGTATATCGGCATGCCAAAAACCTTTCTGTATGGCCACCAACATGATGGCTAACATATTACTTTTCACATGAACGTTATGGCCTTCTTTTAAAAACTCATCAAGACCGAGGCTATGGCGGTCGTCTAAATAAACACTCTTGACCTCTTGCCATACCCAATCACCTACTAGCGTGGGATTCGTTACTTGCCAACCCCAAAGGTATTCAAGAAATTCACTTCCCATAGTTCTCGCACCAGCATAATCATGCTTCATTAATCCCTTTAGCCATTCTGGGTGTAAGAAGCGACCCCTTAATTCTTGTTTTAAAGCAATATTTAATGGCTGAGTGAGAATTCGATCTGTATTAGCATGATTGATTACATAATTATTAGGTGCAGAACCGGTGAGTGTTTCTACCGCTAAACTTAATCCTCCAAAATAATCGAACGCATCGTTATTATCCATTAATCCATATAGGTTACTGCTGCGCCCCAAATATGAGTTTTCAACTGTCGCTAAACTGTCTTTGAAAACCTGCTGCATCGCAACCCCATAACCAGCCAAGGTATAACTATGGCCCATTCGATTCATGTATACACGAGCAACTTCTGAACGTGCTTGCCAAGAACCACTGCGCTCAACTAAACGGTTAATGCCCGCGCCGTAGCTGCCAGGACCAGCACCAAATACTCGCATACTTGCCATTTTCCCAATTTTCTCGCCGGCAATTCCTTTTTTCTTTAAATCGAGAGCCTGTCTAACCCAGTGTGCGGCAACTTGATTCTGAGCAAGAGATTCACTGCCTAATTCGATATTTTTCAGAGGTGACAACGCCGAAGATAAAGCCAATGTCAGTGCGGGGTATTGTTTAATGATGTTATTTCCAGAAGCTGCTATTGCCATTAACGAAGCTTCATTAAGCAACAACATTTGTTTAGCATACAGATCTCGAAATAATCCAGAACTGGTAAAAATTGTATTACGTCTTACATCACTCTTATTGAGTGATTTTAACTCGAGTGATTTAACCAGTCCTCGACTATTCCAAACTGGACGAACACCTAGCATATCCAGACCAAAAGCAATCATTACTCCTTCATCACGCACCACATCCGATGCCCACAATACAATGGCTTCACTTTTGTCTTTCGATTGTGAGTTGTTAGCGCGCGCATCTTGGGCCATTTTTCCACCCAATTCCCATGCAGTTGGGCTTGGAATTAGACTACTATCCAATGCATAAAAGTTGCGACCTGTTGGTAAGCTATCCGCGGTACGAATAGGGTCATTGCCTGCACCCGGTGAAATAAAGCCGCCATTTAAACCATTCAATAGTGCATCCATTTCGGCCTGTGGTGATTTTTTTAACAGGTCATTCCAAATTTGTTTTTGTTCTCTGTTTTCAGGTGCCATAGATTTGAGCATCATATCAATTGCATTGTTTTCCCACTGCTTAGAAAACACGTGTAAACCCAAAGGCATAAAACGCTCTTGTAGGTCTGTTAGATAATGCCCCACTTCGTGTACCAGCATGTCATCATCTAGTTCATCAAAGCTAATGCCCATAATTTTTAACTCACCGGCAATGGCTTGTGTCATTTCTTCTTTTAATTCTAGTTTTTCAACCTTTTCACGAATCTTATACACCAGCTTGGTTTTAAGCGCAGTATTATCACTGTCATGATTGGCTTCAAAGCTTTCTACTAATTGCCTTAACTTTAATAATTCGTCATAAAGTGGAGTACTGGCTAACGGAGGCGTTAAGTGGTCAATCATCACAGCTAAACCACGGCGCTTGGCTTGTATGCCTTCGCCCACACCATCAACAATGTACGGATACAATCCCGGTACATCTGCCGCTATGACACGGGAATAATCATCTTCCATGACACCCACCGAACGGCGAGGTAAAAACTCATATGTAGAGTGTCGACCTAAATGAATAATGGCGTCCGCTGAAAAGCCATTTCTTATAAAGTGGTAAAAGGCCAAATATTGATGAGGCGGAGGAAACGCTAAATTTGCGTGTAATAACTCTTCATCTATTTCCCAACCTCTTGGTGGCTGCGGCCCGATAAACACATTACCAAAATGAATACCTGGGATCAGTATCTCATCATCTTTCACCATGACTTTTCCTGGCACATCACCCCAACCACGCAACCCTTCTATGCCGGTTTGTACTAGGGCATCTATGTATTCTTGTGCTTTAGGCCAGCAATGCTGCTGTTGTTTAATAGCGGCTTGATAACAAATTTCTAACCCATCTATTAACTCTACAGCTCTATTACGTGCAGGATGATCAATGCCTTCTAATAAATGATGTATCTCTTCAATGCTGTGTTCCAGTTTGTTTAATGCAAAATCAAACTGCTCTTTATCCACACTTTGCTTGAGTTCTTGATGCAGGTACCCCAGCGGCCCTTTTGTCATTTCATACTGAATTGAGTCAGGCAGTGATTCAAAATATTGTTTGTAATCACTTTTTGCCATGTGCTGAATATTCGGCGACATTTTTTCTAATGCGTCAGCATTGTTAGGTAGGTTAACGCCTCTCTCCTGCAAAAGGTCTAACAAGGCATTTTGATTTTCTGGTAATTCGCCTAGGTCATAACCTTGACCCTTTAAATTATTTAAAATTGTCCACAACGAGGCTGGTACATCTAAATTATCGGCCCCAATATTATGTCTGCCTGGAGGATGATTGTAATAAACAATGGCGATTTTTTTATTCTTATTATGCAAACCTCGCAATGCATGTCAGCGGGATAAACGGTCGATCAATAATTGAATACTCTTTTGATTTACATCTAATGCATTTAACTGAATACCTGAACGCTCATGAACTGTATTGCCTCCCAAAGTCGCTACCACTATAGGCTGGCTCGCCCCTTGCAACTCAGGCATGGCAACTTGGTAATACACTTTTTCTGCTGCAATGCCATCCATTGAGATTTCGCGCTGAAAAGTACTGCGATCCGTAGATTTAATGGCTTTCAAAATCGGCACGTTGAATTCTTTAAATAGTTCCGTGGTTGCCTCTCTATGCTCACCACCGCCTACCACAAAATCTTGTAGCATGATGATGCCTGTTATTTTTTCCTTAAATGGTATTAACGATTTTACTGCGTCATGAGCTGATTCACCCCAGTAGGACAACACAGTTAAGCAGTTCAGTTGTTGTTTATTAGCCTGCTGACAAATTGCCTGAGAGACTTTTTTATCTTCGGGCCTATCACCACGGTTGTTATCCAATACAAGCAAAGTGTTCTTGCCATTACCTTCAATTTTCGGCATTACATTTAATAGCTGGCCATTTAAGATCCAGCGTACTCTTTTCTGAGCAATAGGCGCCTGCACACGAATTCCTGCTTTAACGTGAGAGACTGTCCAAGCCAATAATTCTGTCAGGTTTTCTAAACCACCAGCTTGCCAATAGGCTCGTGCTTCTAGCCAAAGCTTTTGGCTAGGATGTTTTTCAATCAGCTTTGTCAGCCAAGCTTTAAAATCACCCTGAGGATTCTTAGAAGCAAGCTCGCTTACTTGAGTAAGACCAGCAAATAGGTTCACACCCGATACTTGGCTTTTTATAATCAGTTGATGGTCACTACTGAAAAACAGCTTGGATACATGAGTGGGCAATTGATCGTTTATTTTAGATACAACCGGGCCAAACAGTCCCGCGCCCAATATAAAATCAGATTGCTGTAAGAAGGCATTAAGAGAGGAAGCTGACAGTTTGAGAATTTGCTCACTGGTTCGCGCTTGAAATTCCAGGCCGCTGTGCCGATCTTGTATTTTCTCAATGGCACCGGCCACCATGGCTGCATGATTAGGAGATACAATAATAGTCAGGCGCTGGTTAGCCTGAGAATAAAATGACCATAACAAACAGCATAAACATGCTAAAAAGAATCGTGCCTTCACGGTAAAACATCACTCAAAACAGAAGCATTTAACCGGGAATAATCGACAAAGACACAGCAGAAGGCAGCAAAAGCGCAAACACAAAAGACACATCAACGCCGGGTAGTCCCGCCCGGTTGAATTCAGCTGATATGCAGGTATCTGACTCATGCTTTAAGAAAGGCATTTACAGTTGCGGGTACAGTTCCGGCATTTGCCAACAAGTCATACTTAACCTGCTAGCCCGGATTCCCTTTTAAGTGTTACCGAATAAATAACACACATAAAAGCTCACAGGGGTTATACGGATATTTTCTTAGACGGTCAAATGGTTCCAACCAAACCCAAATCACAGACATAAAAAAAGGCCCACCTAGGTGGACCTTCTTTTTATACATTCGATGTCAGTGACCTGACATCTGAACCAACTACTTAGATGTCAGAAATAGACTTAAGCGGGTAGTTAGCAGGCAATGGACCTTCAGCCGCACCCGTATCGATAGCCGCTTGTGCTACAGCTGTTGAAACAACACCTAGTAGACGAGAGTCAGTTGCTTTAGGGATGATGTAGTCTTTACCGAATTCCATAGTGTCCACACCGTAAGCATCAAGTACTTCTTGAGTCACTGGCTCTTTGGCTAGGTTAGCCAGTGCTTTAGCAGCGGCCAGTTTCATTTCTTCGTTGATGGCAGTTGCGCGAACGTCTAATGCACCACGGAAGATGAATGGGAAACCAAGAACGTTGTTCACCTGGTTAGGGAAGTCAGAACGACCTGTCGCCATGATGGCGTCATCACGAGCTGCCGCAACCACTTCAGGCATGATTTCTGGAACTGGGTTTGCGCAAGCAAAGATGATTGGGTTAGCAGCCATCGTTTTAATCTGCTCGCCAGTTACCATGTCAGGACCAGATAGACCTAAGAAGATGTCAGCACCTTCTAGCGCGTCGTCGAATGTACGCTTGTCAGTATCTACTGCAAACATCGCTTTGTATTGGTTTAGATCGTCACGACCAGAGTGGATCACACCTTTACGGTCACACATGAAGATGTTTTCTGGCTTCATACCCGCAAGGATAAGTAGCTTAGAACAAGAAATCGCAGCAGCACCGGCACCTAATACAGCCATTTTCACTTCTTCGATTTTCTTGCCTTGAATTTCAAGCGCGTTTAACGCACCAGCAACGGTTACGATTGCAGTACCGTGTTGGTCATCATGGAATACAGGTACATCACAACGCTCGATAAGACGGCGTTCAATCTCAAAACAGTCTGGGGCTTTAATATCTTCTAAATTGATGCCACCAAAAGTATCTGCGATGTTCGCTACCG
>CAJXIT010000171.1 GCA_913054055.1 uncultured Thalassolituus sp. | reverse complement strand
GTTTTCTAGGCTGAACGTGATTAAGTCTGGCACCAAATCCCTTACAGGGTAAAAGTATCCAACAAAGCCAATAGCAGTGGCGATGGAAATCAGCATCCATATGGTGTGTTTACTGAATTTTTTAAGAAACTTCTCACCTGTCATAGGTGCTTTATCAAGTTTCATTCGCTTATTGCGGTTACCTTCAATTTTTTCTTCCACCCACATAAAGATGAATGTCCATGCCGTTTGAGGGCAGGTATAACCACACCAAACACGACCGGCCAAGGTGGTAATAGTGAAAAGACCAAATGCAGCAATGATGAGAAGAACGGCAAGCAATACAAAGTCTTGAGGCCAGAAGGTAATGCCCCAAATATGAAATTGACGAGAGGGTAGGTCAAACCAAACCGCTTGTCTGCCAGCCACACTGATCCAAGGCGTTACAAAGTATCCAATCATTAATGCCCAAAGGGAGAGTGTGCGCATTCGATTGAACAGGCCATCAATGGCCCTTACATAAAGTTTGTCAGTGTATTTGGCTGCAACACCTTCGTATTTACCCTCAATGCTTTGAGGTGTGACATCTACAACAGGAATGTTGCTTTGCGGATCTTTATCGCTCATACGTTCTATCACCGTCTACTTGCGGAACCGACTCATTCAACATGCTTATGTTGATCTACAAAAAAGGGCTGTATTTATAGAATAGCCCTTGCTAGGGCAATTACTTTTTTATTGAGCCAGTGAGAGGATTCAGTTAAAAATTATTGAAGCAAGTGTAAAATATTAGTTAAAACTAATAAACATAAAAAAAGCGGCTAAAAGCCGCTTTTTAAGGTTTCATTGAGCTAACTCAATAGTTAGCATCAAATCTTACTTTTGAGATAACGAGTAAACGTAACCAGATAGAACGTGTACTTTATCTTCACCTAAAATGTCGTTCCAAGCGGGCATAACGCCAGCACGGCCATTTTGAATGGTGAATTCAATTTGCTTCTCAGAACCGCCGTATAACCAAATGTTATCGGTTAGGTTAGGTGCACCCACTGCATGCATGCCTTTAGCATCACCGCCGTGACAAGCCGCACATGCCTGTGCAAATAAAGGTTTACCTTTTGATGCATCACCAGAGCCTTCACGACCCGATAAAGACAATACGTAAGCCGTGATATCTGTACGCTCAGCGCTTGTCATGTCAGGTTTTAAACCGTTGGCTGGCATCGCACCGTTACGACCGTTAGCGATAGTGTGCTTGATTGCAGCAGGTGTGCCGCCAAACAACCAATCGTTATCAGTTAGGTTAGGGAAGCCCACAGAGCCAGTAGCGGTTGAGCCGTGGCAAAGCGCACAGTTAGAAGCAAAGATGCGCTGGCCAGTGGCAAGTGCTTCTTCGTTCTGAGCCAGTTCTTCAACTGTCATTGCATTCAGCTTGGCATAGTAAGGCGCGTATTTTTCTTCCGCGGCCGCTACTTCTTTTTCCCACTGACCGTGAGAACTCCAATCGCTGAAACCTTTCCAGTCACCGATACCGTAGATTCCGATATAGATGAAGCCAAATACGATGGTTGACCAGAAAAACATGTTCCACCATTTTGGTAGGGGATTATCCAGTTCTTCAATGCCGTCGTATACGTGACCAGTGGTTTGGTCTGTT
Source organism: uncultured Thalassolituus sp. (assembly GCA_913054055.1). Classification (GTDB taxonomy): domain Bacteria; phylum Pseudomonadota; class Gammaproteobacteria; order Pseudomonadales; family Oceanobacteraceae; genus Bermanella. Next base: position 5,692 of record CAJXIT010000171.1, on the reverse strand, counting down.
TCTTCTTTATATTTTTCGCTTCGGCTTGTCAGGATAAGCAGAACTGCACACCCCAACATAGAGCCAATCACGATGGCGCTTACCCAGAAGTGCCAAAAAGTACTTAATTCACTCATTTTTCATTTCTCTCCGCATCTGCTGAACGTTCTGCGATATCGTTATCTTTAAAAATCATATCGCCATCATCTTCAAAACGGCCTTTTCTGCTTGAGCTATAAGCCCAAGCAATGATTCCAAGAAAGGCGATTAAGGCGAAAATCGTACCTAAACCGCGAACGTCATTAATATCCATTCTACTTATCGCTTGTTAGTAATTACGGTGCCTAGCTGCTGTAAATAAGCCACTAGAGCATCAATTTCACGAACACCATCAGCATCCTGTTTTGCACTGGCGATTTGCTCGTCAGTGTAAGGAACGCCAACAGTACGAAGAGCTTTCATTTTTTTCGGAGTAACTCGTCCATCAATCTTGTCTTCAAACAACCATGGGAAAGCAGGCATGTTTGATTCAGGTACTACGTCACGAGGGTTATACAAGTGAGCGCGGTGCCAATCGTCAGAGTAGCGTTGTCCAACACGAGCTAAGTCAGGACCAGTACGTTTAGAACCCCAAAGGAAAGGGTGTTCGTATACGTGCTCACCAGCAAGTGAGTAGTGGCCATAACGCTCAGTCTCCGCACGGAAAGGGCGGATCATTTGAGTGTGACAAACATTACAACCTTCACGGATGTAAATGTCTCGACCTTCAAGTTCAACAGCTGATAGAGGCTCTAGGCCATCAACAGGCTCTGTTGTTTCTTTAAGGAAGAACAATGGAATGATTTCAGCTAAAGCTCCCCAGCTAATTGCAATAACGATCATAACGATCATTAGGGGGAGGTTCTTTTCAATGACTTCGTGTTTCATGTATACCTCTCTCTTATGCTTGTACTGAGTTGTTTGCAGCGGCTTGTTGTTCGGCGCTTACGCCTTTAACAGTCTTGTAAGTGTTGTATGCCATTAAGAACATACCTGACAAGAACACAGCACCACCTAGTGCACGAACAAAGTAACCAGGATAAGAGGCTTCTAAAGACTCAACAAAGCTATAAGTTAGGGTACCGTCTGCATTCACTGCACGCCACATTAAGCCCTGCATGATGCCGTTAACCCACATTGATGCGATGTAAAGAACCGTACCGATAGTCGCTAACCAGAAGTGAACGTTGATCAGTTCAGTAGAGTACATTTCACCCTGTTTCTTGCCTAGTGTTACAGGTAGTAGGTTATAGATAGCACCGATAGATACCATAGCAACCCAACCTAATGCACCAGAGTGTACGTGACCAATGGTCCAGTCAGTGTTGTGCGATAGCGCGTTTACAGTTTTGATCGACATCATTGGGCCTTCGAAGGTAGACATACCGTAGAAAGACAAAGAAACCACCAAGAAACGTAAAATAGGGTCAGTACGAAGTTTGTGCCATGCACCTGATAGCGTCATCATACCGTTGATCATACCACCCCAAGAAGGCGCTAAAAGAATCAAAGACATGATCATACCAGCAGATTGAGCCCAATCTGGAAGTGCTGAGTAGTGCAAGTGGTGAGCACCCGCCCAAACGTAAATAGAGATAAGTGCCCAGAAGTGAACGATAGACAAACGGTAAGAATAAACCGGACGTTCAGCTTGTTTAGGAACAAAGTAATACATGATGCCTAAGAAGCCAGCTGTTAAGAAGAAACCTACAGCGTTGTGGCCGTACCACCATTGAACCATGGCATCAATCGTACCTGCGTAAGCAGAATAAGATTTAAACATAGTGACTGGAATGGCCATACTATTAAAGATATGAAGAATAGCGATGGTGATGATGAACGCACCAAAGAACCAGTTAGCAACATAAATATGTGGCTGAGAGCGCTTAACGATTGTGCCAAAGAACACAATTGCGTAGCAAACCCAAACAATTGTAATGGCAATATCAATTGGCCATTCTAGTTCAGCGTACTCTTTACCACCTGTAAAACCCATTGGAAGGGTGATTGCAGCAGCAACGATGATTGCTTGCCAACCCCAAAAGGTAAACATGGCTAGAGAATCAGAAAATATACGTGCTTGGCAGGTACGTTGTACAACGTAATAAGACGTTGCAAATAATGCACAACCGCCGAATGCGAAGATTACCGCATTTGTATGTAGGGGGCGTAAACGAGAGAACGTCAGATACGGCGTATCAAAGTTCAGTTCAGGCCAATATAGTTGAGAAGCAATTAGTACGCCGACGGCCATACCAACAATGCCCCAGACTACAGTCATGATGGCAAAGTATTTTACCACCTTATAGTTATAGGTAAGTTGCTCAGTAGCAGTGCTCATGTTTCAAGTTCCATTCGCAGCAAGTGAAAAAATCGGCGCAATTATCATGAAAGGCGAGCGTAATTGCAATGAAAAGCAATGATACACATCAACCTTTTTTCATACTTAACAATAAGTTAGGTATGGAATAGGTCCAAAAGAGCCGAAAAAGACTCTACTTTTTTTGGAATTTGTAGTGATGACGTATATCAAGATTACATTACTCACTTGAATATCATGACCTAATAACTGCATAAATTACTTATATATGAGTAATTTAACTCAAATTGTATGACTTTTAAGCGTAGCAGCTTTCAGAAGGCATGGTTGAATAATGTTCAATTGGTATTTTTTTTAGGGGCTTGTACACTAGCGCCGCTTTTTCAAAGAGATGTTTATGGAAATTTTGTTCGATGGGCCCTGTGATGGACCGTTATGTGTGTTTGCCCATGGTGCAGGTGCGCCCATGGATAGCGAGTTTATGGAAAAATTTGCTAAAGGTCTTGGGGGGCTAGGCATTAGAGTGGCCAGGTTCGAGTTTCCTTACATGCAGGAGCGTCGTCTAAACGGTAAGAAGCGACCACCGAATCGTCAGCCAGAATTAATACATAGCTTTGAAGAGACATTGAATCATATAGATGCCCCTTGTGTGCTAATTGGTAAATCAATGGGAGGGCGCATGGCCAGTATTATGGCATCGGACTTTGAGAATACCGGTAGTGTTAATCCCCGTATAATGGGTGTTTGTGCTTTAGGCTACCCCTTTCACCCTCAAGGGAAGCCTGAAAAGTTAAGGATCGATCATTTATCAGACATGGTTGTGCCAATGACGGTTGTACAGGGCACAAGAGACCCTTTGGGGAATCAAGCGCTGGTTCAGGGGTTATTTGATGAAAGCAAAATTCCCTTATCTTTAACCACACTATGGTTGGAAGATGGGGATCATGATTTAAAACCCAGAAAGAAAAGTGGTTTTACCCACGAGCAGCATGTACAAGAAGCCATAGAGTATACCGCTTCATTTATAAAATTTTGCTTCTCTCAACAGCAAGCTAGTTAAGCTGTTACAAGACATTAAGTTAGCTAAACTTATTTAGATCGATTATTTAAGCCAGTACAGACTACTGGCAATATTGGAAATACACAGCAAATGGCAATTACCCAACTCGTTCTGTTATGCCGCCAAGGTTTTGAAGCAGAAACAGCGGCAGAAATTCAAGATATCGCCACCCAAGCGGGTTGCTTTGGATACTGCAAAACCAAGTCTGATCAAGGCTGGGTGAGTTATGTAGCTGAAGACCATCAGCTAAAACAAGTGGTGGAACATGTACGCTTTCGCAATCTAATTTTTGCTCGCCAGTGGTTTATTACCGGTGATGTGGTGGAGCTAAGCCCCCGTGATCGAGTGAGCGACGTTCTGAATAACATGGAAGGGGTGCCGCACTGTGGTGAAATTGAAATTGTGCATGTGGATACCAATGAAGGTAAAGAGCTAAGCCGACTTTGTCGAAGTCTAACCGCACCTTTGGCAGCCACACTACGTAAGAAAAATAAGTTATCTGCAAAACGTAACAATAAAATTCCTCGAATGATGATTTTATTGCTAGATGGTCAGCAAGCATTGATCGGTTATCACTTTACTAACAACGCATGTAAATGGCCTGATGGTATTTTGCATTTGAAATCCCCTAAAGATGCGCCCAGCCGATCAACTTTAAAGTTAGAGGAAGCATGGCACTGGTTTATCCCTAAGCGCCAATGGGGTGAGCGCCTGAGTGCGGGTATGCGCGCTGTAGATTTAGGTGCGGCACCGGGTGGGTGGACTTGGCAGTTGGTAAAACGCAACATGATGGTGGATGCCATTGATAATGGCCCCATGAAAGGGGATTTAATGGAAACGGGTCAAGTGACTCATCACACGGAAGATGGGTTTCGCTTTGTGCCCAGTAAAAAAGTGCATTGGATGGTATGTGACATGGCTGAAAGCCCGATTAAAGTGGCCGATCGCATGGCGCACTGGATTGTGAATGACTGGTGTGCCGAAGCCATTTTCAATTTAAAGCTGCCCATGAAAAAGCGATATCAAGAGGTGCGCGCTTGCTTTGAATTAATGGAGCAAAAATTTGAACAAGCAGGTATTGAAGTGGATATGACAGGTAAACACCTGTATCACGATCGTGAAGAAATTACCTGTCATCTACGTAGATGCTACTAAACACTCCCTTTTTACTTCTACGCTAAGCGCCTTCGCTAATGTGTCATTAAACCTTCATAAAGTTAGTTTATAGACTTTATGAAGGAGTTTTATACTCTTCGTAATACTTTTGACTGAATCAGGCGTTTGTCACATTGAATCAACAGCTTGATACTTTCGGTCAAGCTCCTATCTCTTAGATCTATAAAGTACCCCTCATACATTAGGGCGTGTTTAGCCCTTTCCTGTTATCGAATAAATTTAATTAAGACGATTAGCAGGAATTAATTAAAAGCTGCGAACAAGCTTTTATCAAAGCAGCAAAAAATAGGCGTATAAGATGTCAGCGGTAGAAAAAATGTTAGATCTAAGTGTGGAAGGCTTGATCGAGCAGGCGGGGAATACTGAAGCGCAATTGCCAGTAGATGAATTACGCTTACTAAAAGACGTACCACTTATTGATTTAAATGGTGGAAAGTACGGGAAGGGCGAGATTATCGCTGAAATGGAAATAAACCCGGACCTATGGTTTTTTAAATGCCATTTCCCCGGTGATCCCATTATGCCTGGTTGTTTGGGTCTTGAAGGTTTATGGCAGACAGTGGGAATGTTTTTATTTTTTCAGGGAATCGATGGAAAAGTAAGAGCGCTAGGTGTTGGCGAACTTAAATTAAGTGGTGAAGTTTTACCAACGGTTAAAAAACTTCAATTTCATGTTCATATTAAAAAATTAATGAAGCGTGGCTGCTCTGTTGCTTTGGCGGATGGTGAAGTGCGTGCAGATGGTGAATTAATTTATACCGCTAAAGGTATTAAGGTGGGGATTTTCCCTGCCGATGAAACTCCCCTTGTAGAGGGCGTTAAATAATGAATCGTGTAGCGGTGGTAGGTGTAGGCTTAGTTTCGAGTTTAGGTAACGATTTAGACACTGTTACACATTCTTTAAAAAATGGTGTGAGTGGTATTGGCGTCAATCGAAGTTTTATCGATAAAGGATTGCGCTCTCATATTAGTGGCCAAGTGCATTCTGATCGCACTAAAGATATTGATAAAAAAGTCGCTCGTTTTATGGGTGATGGTGCTAAATGGGCTTATCTCGCGATGGAAGATGCTGTATCACAATCAGGTATCTCTCAAGAACAATTAAGCAGTGAAGAAAC
>CAJXIT010000170.1 GCA_913054055.1 uncultured Thalassolituus sp. | reverse complement strand
AATAGATACGCCTGATCTAATGGCTCGAAGCTGTAAGATGTTCTGCTCCCTTTGTGCAAGGTTTCTTTTTGCAAGCCTGATGGTGCTATATAGTCCGCTTTCTAGTGCTTGAAGAAGAGAGCTCATGATCATGTCTTTATTTTTAGGGTGTAGTAAAAGTACTCGAGACTGCAATTCTGGATTCAGTTGTTTGAGGGTGTTTACTTGATTGCTGGATGGGGAAACCCAAAGGTCCCAGTGATTTGCGGAGGGGTTTCTGCTGTTTTCTAATAGTGCATTCATGATTTCGACCTGTTTTTTTATACAGTAAATTACCTGATTGGCTGTACAGTACTGTATATAAAATCAGTTGTAAACACTGTTCTTGATTAAAAACTGTTCTGTTTGGCGATAAATCTCTACTTGATCGTAAAAACAGCTTGATTACCGCTCGTCACATCAATAGAGTACCCAATCCTAAAATTCACCAGCTTCTGTATTTTTTGTGGGGCATCCATGCAAGTTTCAGTAGAAACACTAGCAGGCTTAGAACGTAAGCTTGTAATCGACATTCCAGCGTCTGACATTGAGCAAGAAATTGCTAAGCGTTTAGACCAAGTTTCCCGTACGGCTCGTATTGATGGGTTCCGTCAGGGGAAAATTCCTAAGCGTGTTATAAAGCAGCGTTACGGAAAAGGTGTTCGCCAAGAGGTATTGGGCGAACAAATGCAGCAAGGTTTTATTCAAGCTGTTACTCAAGAAAAGCTTAATCCAGCGGGCATGCCTAGTGTGACGCCAATCGTTGATGAGGACGGTAAGGATTTTCAATTCTCAGCGACTTTTGAAATCTACCCAGAAGTTAAAGTTTCTGGTCTAGATACGGTTGAAGTTGAAAAACTGACTGCTGATATTCAGGATTCTGATCTGGATACTATGGTTGACGTGCTTCGTAAGCAGCAAGCAACTTTTGAAGAGTCTGATTCAGCATCTAAAGATGGCGACAAAGTTAAGATCGACTTTGATGGCTATGTGGATGGAGAAGCTTTTGAAGGTGGTAAGGCTGAAGGTTATAGCTTAGCGCTTGGCTCTAAGAGTATGATTCCTGGCTTTGAAGATCAAATTATCGGCATGAAAGCCGGTGATGAGTCATCAATTAAAGTGACTTTCCCAGCGGATTATCAAGCTGAGAATCTACAGGGCAAAGAAGCTGAGTTCAAAATCAAGGTGCACGCTGTAGAGAGTGCGACTTTGCCAGAGTTAAGTGAAGAGTTCTTTAAGCAGTTTGGTGTTGAGGCTACTGATGAAGCTTCATTCCGTTCTGAGGTTCGTAAAAATATGGAGCGCGAGCTTAAGCAATCGATCGCTCGTAATACTAAGAACCAGGTCCTTGATGGCTTGTTGTCTGCTAATGAAATTGACGTGCCGAGTGCATTGATTGATCAAGAAATTCAGCGCCTTAAGCAGCAAGCGTTTCAGCAATTTGGTGGTGGTCAGGAATTTAATCCAGACATGCTTCCAAATGAGATGTTTACCGATCAGGCGGATCGTCGCGTTAAGCTAGGTCTGTTGATTAATGCTGCTGTAGAGCAGTTTGAGTTGAAAGCAGATGATGCTAGAGTAGAGGCCTTGATTGAAGATATGGCGTCTACTTACCAAGATCCAGATCAAGTAAGAGAATTCTACAAATCTAATCAAGAGCAGCGCTCTCAGTTGGAAGCCTTGGCTTTAGAAGAGCAGGTTGTAGATACAATTCTTGAGCAAGCAAAAGTAACTGAAAAAGACAGTAGCTACGAAGAAGTAATTAAAGCGGCAAATAGCGCCCAATAATTACAAATTCTGCCAAAATGGCAGGTTTCAGGCTACAATCATTAAACAGCTGTTATCTAAGATAACGGCTGTTTTTTCTGATGTCGTTGACGGAGATAACGCATGAAAGACCTACTGGCCGTTCAGGATCCAGCTATTCAGATGTCAGGCCTAGTTCCTATGGTCGTTGAGCAAACCGCCCGAGGTGAACGCTCTTATGATATTTATTCTCGCCTATTAAAAGAGCGAGTGATTTTTTTAGTTGGCCAGGTTGAAGACCATATGGCTAACCTAGTGGTAGCTCAGATGCTGTTTTTGGAAGCTGAGAACCCAGAAAAAGACATCCATTTGTATATAAACTCGCCAGGCGGCTCTGTAACGGCTGGTATGTCTATATACGATACAATGCAATTTATTAAGCCTAATGTGAGTACTATTTGTATTGGCCAGGCATGCAGTATGGGGGCGTTTCTCCTAGCTGCCGGCGAAAGTGGCAAACGTTACTGCTTGCCTAATAGTCGAGTTATGATTCATCAGCCAAGTGGTGGTGCTCAAGGGCAGGCTACAGATATTCTTATTCATGCCGAGAATATTAAGGATACCAAGGATCGCCTAAATGGCATTCTTGCTCATCATACTGGCAAGCCAGTAGAAACAGTGGCTGCGGACACAGAGCGTGATAATTTTATGAATGCTAATCAGGCCTTGGAATATGGTTTGATTGATGAAGTTCTTGAGACGCGTAAAGTTTAATCAAGAGCTTTAATTGAATTTTTAGTCGTAGCGCTTGAAAATTCAGAGTATTAGCTACATCTTTAAAGAAATGCAGTGGATTCAGGGGAAGTCGAATGAGCGACGAAACCAGCGGTAAAGACGATAAGAGTAAACTGCTTTATTGTTCTTTTTGCGGTAAAAGTCAGCACGAGGTGCGCAAGCTAATTGCGGGCCCAAGCGTCTTTATTTGTGACGAGTGTGTCGATTTATGTAATGACATTATTCGTGAGGAAGTTCAAGAAAGCCAAGGTGAGGCGCCAAGCGATAGCCTGCCTACGCCAAAAGAAATCAAGGAAACCCTTGATGAATACGTGATTGGTCAAGACAGGGCGAAAGTTGTTTTGTCTGTAGCTGTTTATAATCACTATAAGCGTTTGCGCCATACTGAAGGCAAGAGTGGTGTAACTGAGCTTGCAAAAAGCAATATATTGCTAATTGGTCCAACAGGTAGCGGTAAAACATTACTTGCTGAAACCTTGGCGAGATTGTTGAATGTGCCATTTACGATTGCTGATGCAACCACTTTAACAGAGGCTGGTTATGTTGGTGAAGATGTTGAAAACATCATTCAGAAATTGCTTCAAAAGTGTGATTATGATGTAGATAAGGCTCAGCGCGGCATTGTCTATATTGATGAGATTGATAAGATTTCACGTAAATCTGATAATCCATCTATTACCCGTGATGTCAGTGGTGAGGGTGTTCAGCAGGCCTTGCTTAAGTTGATTGAAGGGACTGTTGCTTCTGTTCCTCCTCAGGGTGGGCGTAAGCATCCTCAGCAAGAATTTTTACAAGTTGATACTGGTAATATTCTATTTATTTGTGGCGGTGCTTTTGCTGGATTGGATCAGATTATTCGTGATCGTACCGAAAAAAGCAGTATTGGATTTAATGCTGTCGTTAAGGCGAAAGACGATACCAAGCAGCTAGGTTCTATCTTAACCAATGCTGAGCCTGGTGATTTAGTGCGCTATGGTTTGATTCCTGAATTTATAGGTCGACTGCCTGTTGTGGCGACTCTTGAGGAGTTAGACGAAGCGGCATTGATTCAAATTTTGGTTGAGCCTAAGAATGCTCTTATCAAGCAATACCAAGCCTTGTTTGAAATGGAGGATGTTGAGCTTGAATTTAGAGATTCAGCTTTAACGGCTGTTGCTCAAAAAGCCATGGAGCGAAAAACTGGTGCTCGTGGTTTAAGATCTATAATGGAAGGTGTTTTACTTGATAGTATGTATAAAATACCGTCAGAAGAGCATGTTGCAAAAGTGGTGATTGATGAAACTGTAATCAATGATGATTCTGAACCATTGCTCATTTATGAGTCAAATGAGTCGCAAAAAGTCGCACCAGACGACGCTTAATAAAAAAAGGAGCTTTTTAGCTCCTTTTTTTATTGTTTAAGCTTGTAATTAAGCGTGCTTATCCCCATCTTTGTTATATCTCTAAGTGCGTGGTTGAGCACCCATATATTATGACAAAAGAAAAATTCCCGTTATTACCTCTTCGCGATGTGGTTGTGTACCCTCATATGGTTATTCCGTTATTCGTGGGGCGAGACAAGTCAATACAAGCATTGGAAGCAGCCATGGAAGGGGAGAAGAAAATCCTTTTGGTTGCTCAAAAGAATGCGGCCACAGATGAACCAGGAGAAATGGACGTTTATAAGGTAGGTACGGTTGCCAATGTATTGCAACTGTTAAAGCTACCGGATGGCACGGTAAAAGTACTTGTTGAGGGGCAGTACCGTGCAGAGGTTACTGGTTTTGAGCAGGATGAAGAATATTATGTTGGTGAAGCATTTCCTCTTGAGATTGAGTCATTAATCGATAAAGAAGAGGAAGTATTGGTAAAGGCTGTAACTGAGCAGTTTGACCAGTTTGTTCAGATGAGTAAAAAAGTGCCTAGCGAGGTGTTAACGTCAATAGAGAGTATTGATGAGCCTGGTCGCTTAGCGGATACCATTTCTGCACATCTATCGCTTAAATTGGAAGAAAAGCAATCTATTTTAGAGATGGTTAGCGAGCGTGAGCGTTTAGAGCATATTATGGCGCAAATTGAATCTGAAATTGATTTGCTGGATGTGGAAAAAAGAATCCGCGGTCGCGTCAAAAAACAAATGGAAAAAAGCCAGCGTGAATATTATTTGAATGAGCAAATGAAGGCCATTCAAAAAGAATTGGGCGATATGGATGATGTACCCAATGAGCTTGAGGATCTGCAGAATAAAATTAATGATGCTGGTATGCCTAAGGATGCAAAGGAAAAAGCAGAATCCGAGCTATCTAAATTAAAAATGATGTCACCGATGTCCGCAGAAGCATCTGTTGTGCGAGGCTACCTGGATTGGATGTTGAATGTACCTTGGAAGTCTAAAAGTAAGGTTAGGGCGAACATCGATCTTGCTAAAGAAATTTTGGATAAAGATCATTATGGCTTGGATGAGGTTAAGGATCGCATTCTAGAATATTTGGCAGTGCAAAAGCGTGTCAAAAAATCCACGTCTAATATTTTGTGTTTAGTAGGGCCGCCGGGTGTTGGTAAGACATCCTTAGGGCGTTCTATCGCAAAAGCAACAAATCGAAAGTATGTTCGCATGGCTCTAGGTGGTGTGCGAGATGAATCTGAGATTCGTGGTCATCGAAGAACTTATATTGGCTCTATGCCGGGTAAACTAGTACAAAAGCTATCTAAGGTGGGCGTTAAGAATCCGTTATTTTTACTGGATGAAATCGATAAGATGGGGATGGATCATCGTGGTGATCCAGCTTCTGCCCTGCTAGAAGTATTGGATCCTGAGCAAAACACTACCTTTGCTGATCATTATCTAGAAGTGGATTATGATTTGTCTGAAGTTATGTTTGTATGTACTGCTAATAGCATGAATATTCCCGGCCCTTTGCTTGATCGTATGGAGATTATTCGTATTCCGGGTTATACCGAAGATGAAAAAGTAAATATTTCAGAGCGCTATTTGCTGCCAAAACAAATGAAGCAAAATGGTGTTAAGGATAGTGAGCTTGCTGTCTCAGAAGACACTATGCGATCAGTGATTCGTCATTATACAAAAGAAGCGGGTGTGCGTGGCCTTGAGCGCGAAATGGCTAAGCTTTGTCGTAAAGTTGTAAAAGAAAATGTTATGACAAAGGAAGTCAGTGTTGAGTCAGATATTACACCTGCGATGCTCGAGGATTATTTAGGTGTTCAGAAATTTCAGTACGGTTTGGCTGATTCTGAAGATCAGGTTGGTCAGGTTACGGGATTGGCTTGGACCTCTGTAGGTGGTGAGATTTTAACCATTGAATCTGTCATAACGCCAGGTAAGGGCCGTATTGTTAAAACCGGCTCGCTTGGTGATGTAATGCAAGAGTCCATTCAGGCGGCCTTAACCGTTGTTAAGGGGCGCTCAGAAGGGCTGGGACTGCCGTCTGATTTCTTTGAGACCCATGACCTGCATATCCATGTGCCAGAGGGTGCTACTCCTAAAGACGGCCCTAGTGCAGGCGTTGGTATGGTGACTGCTTTGATGTCTGTCATTACCAATACTCAGATTCGAGCAGATGTGGCCATGACAGGGGAGGTCACCTTAAGAGGGAAGGTCCTGCCTATAGGCGGATTAAAAGAAAAATTATTAGCTGCCCATCGTGGCGGTATAAAAACTGTACTAATACCCTCTGAAAACGAGCGTGACTTACGTGAAATTCCTGAAAACATAAAGGATCAATTAGAGATTATTCCTGTTAAGTGGGTGGACGAAGTAATTGATGTGGCTTTGACAGGTGATTTAGAGAAAAATGTTGCTTCAGTTCTTGAAAAGGAAGCAGCGACCCAGCAAAATCAATTGGGTCAAATGAGTACACATTAAGTAAAAAGCCATAAAGCGTCTTGACACAAGGCCTCACACTGGGTAACTTCCTGCTTCTTGTGATGGTCATTGCTACGGCGCTTAGCTATACCGATTTACATATATAAAAACCAAGTAAGGTAAGGGGATAAGTGTGAATAAATCTGAGTTGATTGATGCGATTGCAGCTTCTGCAGATATTCCAAAAGCGGCTGCTGGTCGTGCTTTAGATGCTACTGTAGATGCAATTACCACAGCATTAAAAGATGGTGATCAAGTTGTTCTAGTTGGATTTGGTACTTTTGCAGTTAAAGAGCGTGCAGCTCGAACTGGTCGTAATCCTCAAACGGGTCAGCCGATTGAAATTGCTGCTGCTAAAGTTCCAGGTTTTAAACCAGGAAAAGCTCTTAAAGACGCAGTTAACTAAAATTAGTTATAGCGGTTTATAAGAACGAAAGTTTATCTAAAAAAGCGCATCTTACTTGATGCGCTTTTTTTGTTTTATTTAACCTAAGAATTCTAATAAAAGGTTGTGAGGTTATGCTACAAGCAATTCGCGATGGTTCAAAAGGAACGGTTGCAAAAATCATAGTGGGTCTGATTATCATGACCTTCGCATTATTTGGTATCGATAGTATTGTTGCTTTAGGTGGGGGGCAAGATGCGCCTGCTGAAGTTAATGGTGAAGAGATTAGTGAGCTTAAAGTTAGTCAGATGGTGCAAATGCAAAAACGTCGTTTGCAGTCACAGTTTGGTGATAGCTTTAATATGGAAGATAGTCGTCTTCGCTCAATTGCTGTTGATGGTTTGATTAACGAGCTTGTACTTAAGCAGGCTGCTAAGTCTGCAGGTGTTGAGTTTTCTGATCAAGAAATCGATAAGATAATTTTACAATCTCCTGAATTTCAGGTGGCCGGAGTATTTAATGCCAATCAGTTTGATCTTGTATTAAGAAGTGCTG
>CAJXIT010000169.1 GCA_913054055.1 uncultured Thalassolituus sp. | reverse complement strand
CATGTCAAAAATCATCGTTGTAACCTCAGGTAAAGGTGGCGTCGGAAAAACCACCACCAGTGCGGCCATCAGTACTGGACTTGCCCTTAATGGCTATAAAACCGTTGTCATCGATTTTGATGTAGGCTTACGTAACCTTGATTTAATTATGGGCTGTGAACGCCGTGTGGTTTACGATTTTGTAAATGTGATCAACGGTGATTCGAATTTAAAGCAAACTTTGATCAAAGATAAGCGCACTGACAACCTCTATATTTTACCTGCCAGCCAAACCCGTGACAAAGACGCCCTAACTAAAGAAGGGGTTGAAAACGTGCTCAATGAATTAAAACAAGATTTTGATTTTATCATCTGTGACAGCCCGGCCGGCATCGAGCATGGTGCTCAAATGGCGCTGTATTTTGCCGATGAAGCCATCATTGTCACCAACCCTGAAGTGAGTTCGGTTCGCGACAGCGATCGCATTCTGGGCATATTGCAAAGTAAAAGTCGTAAAGCTGAAAACGGCGAACAAGTGGCCGAACACTTACTGCTAACCCGTTACAACCCTAAGCGTGTTGAAGACGGTGAAATGCTGAGCGTAACTGATGTAGAAGAAATATTAGCCGTGAACTTACTAGGCGTGATTCCAGAATCTACAGATGTCTTAAAAGCATCTAACCAAGGAGCACCGGTTATTCTTGATCAGGAATGCGATGCTGGCCAAGCTTATGCTGACGCCGTTGCTCGTTTAGTGGGAGAAGACATTCCCCATAGATTTTTAGAAGCCCAAAAGAAAGGCTTCTTAGCGCGCGTATTTGGAGGATAACATGGGATTGTTAAGCTTCTTCAAAGAAGACCCTAAGCCAACTGCATCCATTGCAAAAGAGCGCCTACAAGTATTAGTGGCCCATGAACGCAATCAGCGTAATGCCCCTGATTACTTACCTGCCATGCAGCGTGAAATAATGGCGGTCATTTCTAAGTATGTGAATGTGGATGACGAAGACATCCAAGTTCAAATTGAAAATCAGGATACCCTCTCAGTATTAGAACTAAACATCACGCTTCCAAACTAAAACTGACTGAATCCCCCTAAAGCCAGAGCCTAAAAAGCTCTGGCTTTTTTATTGTCCCCCAACAATTCATTAGTCAGAACAAGACAGTCCAATAGAAACTGACAATTATTCGCCTTTTGACAACAATCGTACTTGATCCCCTGCATAGCCTTGTCTAAACCTAAATATAAGTGGGTTTATAATTTTCAAGGATAGCCTTAGATACACTAAGGGCTAAAGGACTAGCATGCAGTTTTTTTCCGTACTGTCTCTTAAATATAAGATTCTGAGTATCGCCCTGATCGGCGCCTTAGGTTTCATCAGCTACTTAGCATTTAACTATCAAGCCAACCAAAACAATACTGTGCGCTTAGAAAAGATTCAAAGTGTTAACTTTCCTGTTTTGGATTTAACAGGGCAAATTTGGTTGTCTTTATTTGAAGCAAGAAACGCCATGCAAACGGCACTGGCTGAAGGTGAGCTGGAATTAATTGCCGACGGGAAAGTTCATCAAAACAACATCGATAAACTGCTATTACAAATTCGCACACTCGAACCCATTTATCAGAATGAAAGCGAGCAGCTATCAAAAGGGTTGGCTGTTTATATGAGCAGCGCGAAAAATCTTACAGAAGGTATGATTAACGGCACCATAGAATTATCAAAAATGGCCAGCATGGCCAACGTGATGCACAGTAATTACAAAAGCTTCACCGATTCATTAAAGAAATTTCGAGAAAGAGCCTTGGTGGACTTTGGCAAACGCCTAGAATACGCAAACCAAGAGAGTCAAATGGCGCTTAATACAGGCCTCATTCTGGGCGCTATCGTTATTGTTATTTTATGCATCAGTGCTTGGTTAGTGTCGCAGAACATTACCAAAAATTTGTTCCGCATCATCAAAGAATTAGAAGGTATGTCAACAGGAAAAGGGGATTTAACAGTTCGCCTTGAAACCAAAGCAAAAGATGAAGTGGGATTATTAGTAGATCGCTTCAATGGCTTTGTAACACACTTGCAACTCATGATAAAAGTATTAACAAATTTATCGTATGGGGTCACACAGGGTGCGGATGACGTTTATAAAATTGCCCAACACACTCGCACAGGGATCGAAAATCAACAACACGAAATTCAACAGGTGGCCACCGCAGTGGCAGAAATGTCTCAAACCGCTCAAGAAGTTTCAAACAATGCAAGCGAAGCGGCTACGGCAACGCAACAAGCCAACAATGAATCCGAAAATAGCCACAATGTTGTGCAAGAAAGTATTCACTCGATTACGCACTTGGCAGAAGAAATTGAATCAGCACGTAATGTCATTCAAAAGTTATCCGAACAAGTTCAAACCATTTCGTCAGCATCGCAAGATATTCGCTCCATCGCAGACCAAACTAATTTATTGGCATTAAATGCTGCCATAGAAGCTGCACGCGCTGGAGAGCAAGGCCGAGGCTTTGCCGTGGTTGCGGATGAAGTTCGCACCCTTGCAGGAAGAACCGGTGAAAGTACTGATCAAATTGAGACCATTATTAGTGGCCTATTAACTGGAGCACAACAAGCAGTTGAGGTCATGGAAAAATCGAAAGATCAGGCTTACCAAGCTGTTGAGCAATCTAAGGTCACTGGTGATTCCTTAGAAGCCATTATTAGCTCTATCAACACCATAAACCAAATGAACTCTATGGTGGCCAGCAGTACCGACGAACAAAAAACAGTGGCTGAAACCGTTAGCGAAAACATTGTGCGCATCGATGGTTTCTCTGAGCAAACGGTTGAAGATGCAAAGTCTACATCTGAAGCCACTGAAAGCCTATCCGCACAAGCTGAGCAATTAAAATCCATCGTCAGTGAATTCAAGGTATAATCCCGCGAATTTATCATCTGATTGATCATCATCAATCAATTGTGGATTTACTGACATGACAACTTCAATTACTAATGAATGGCAAAACGTACAACCCATTCGCTTTCAAAATGATCAACTAGAGCTGTTAGATCAACGCCTACTGCCCCATCAAGAAGTTTATATTCAGTATCAAGACCCAATACATGTGGCTCATGCTATTACCGATATGGTTGTGCGCGGCGCACCTGCAATTGGTATTACCGCCGCCTTTGGCATTGTGCTAGACGCGAAAGCTCAGCTCAAACAATCCTTTAGCGAACTAAATTTAGACAACGCCTTTACCGCTTTAGCTGAGTCTCGCCCTACCGCAGTGAATTTGTTTTGGGCGCTTAATCAAATGGACAGTATTCTGAAAAAGAACACCCATTTAAGCGTTGAACAGCAAGTGGCCATACTAGAAAAAACGGCCCACCAAATTTTATCTGACGATATAAAAGCCAACCAAGCCATGGGAGAACTTGGCGCAAGTCTCATCAAAAAAAACAGCCAAGTCTATACACATTGTAATGCAGGGGCACTGGCTACCGGTGGATATGGCACCGCATTAGGCGTGATTCGCAGTGCATATTTTCAAGAGAAAATATCACACGTTTACGCAGGAGAAACCCGTCCATGGCTACAAGGCTCACGCTTAACTGCATGGGAATTAATGCAAGATAATATTCCGGTTACTCTCTCCACAGAAGGTGCCGTTGGGCAACTATTCAGACAAGGTAACATTCAATGGGTCATTGTCGGTGCTGACCGAATCGCTGCAAACGGTGATGTGGCAAATAAAATTGGCACCTACAACTTGGCCGTACAAGCTAAATACCATAACGTTAAAGTTATGGTTGTTGCACCCACTACAACATTCGATCTATCGATTCTTCAAGGGAAAGATATACCCATCGAAGACAGACCAATGAATGAAGTCACCTCACTCAATCAACAACAAATCGCACCTAATAATTGCCAAGCAATCAACCCATCATTTGATATGACACCTAATGATTTAATAGATGCAATCGTATGTGAAAAAGGTATATTAACCGCGCCGTTTTCACAGAATATTTCAGAGTTATTAGCATAACCCCAAGCAGTTACGGGTTATCTCTAATGGACTATGATTACTTACATCTCGAATTCAAACCACGAGGGGCAATATGAAACGCTTAACCGTCTTAATCATATTCATGAGCAGCTTGTTGCACGCTGAAGAATCTACTCAACTGCAAATAAAACAAGATAGGCCCAACCTGCCACAACTTTATCAAGAAGACGCCATCATTATTGATGATGCGGCCGCGCTGCTTGAAGCAATGAAACACAAAGATTTTTTAGAACGTGAAGCCGCTAAGTTACCCATGATATTGCTGCCTCACCGCCCAACCTATTTTATGCCCTTTTCATATACTGAAACGCCGTACGATGAACCCTACGAAGAGGTTTTACAAGATCGCTGGCCTGGATTTCAAAATGTTGAAGCCATGTTTCAGATCAGTGTGAAATATCAAATCTACCAGTTTGATGATGCCAATGAATACAAGCTGTTTGTTGCTTACACCAATAAATCTTATTGGCAGATCTACAATGAAAAAGCGTCGCGCCCCTTCCGAGAAACCAACCATGAACCGGAGCTTATTTTTCAGATGTCGCCAAATTGGGGGCCAATTAACCGAGTAAATATAGCATTAAACCATCAAAGTAACGGTCAGTATCAAGGGTTCTCTCGAAGCTGGAATCGAATTACCGCAGGGCTATATCACTTAAATGGAAACTCCGTTTACGGCATTGAGCCTTGGTATCGATTAAAAGAAGACTCATCAGGCATCCCAGATGATCCCACCGATGACGACAATCCAGATATTGAAAAGTATTTAGGCTATGCAAATTTTATTTGGTATAAACAACACAAAAAATATTCTCGAATGCTGAGATTTGGCAATAATTTAAGAACCGAGAACAATAAAGGCTGGGTTGAGTTAGAGCTCAATTTTCCACTCGGGCAAAGGTTGCGAGGGTTTGTTCAATATTACGAAGGCTATGGCCATAGTTTAATTGAATACGACCAATACCAAAGACGCTTAGGCTTCGGCATAAAAATTACCGATTATTTATAAAAGTTATTAACTAATAAACCCGCTCTATTACGTTGAGCACTACATTAACAATATTTAAGGTTTTCACTGTATTTATCGCAAAAAACCTTAAGTATTGCCGGCATTCTCGTTACACTTAGCCTGTTTTTTGTTCATATATTTTATTTAAAGTATTTATATTCATTAATACTGATCCCAATGATTTGGAGTAATTGTGAAAGACGTTGTTATTGTTGCAGCAGGCCGAAGCGCCATTGGTGCCTTTCAAGGTGGGTTGGCTCAACTAAGTGCCGTTGAAATCGGTAGCCAAGTAATTAAAGGCGTCATCAATCGCTCAGGTATCGATGCGGCAAAGGTTGATGAAGTCATCTTTGGACAAGTGCTTACCGCAGGTGCGGGTCAAAACCCAGCCCGTCAATCTGCCATCCATGCAGGCCTTGCACATCACACCCCAGCCATGACCATAAACAAAGTATGTGGCTCAGCCCTTAAAGCGGTTCATCTTGCTGCACAAGCCATTGCCAATGGCGATGCAGATGTGGTGATTGCCGGCGGTCAAGAAAGCATGTCTAACTCGGCTCACGTCATGCCTAACTCACGTAATGGTCAGCGCATGGGTCCAATCACCATGGTAGACACCATGATCCAAGATGGCCTTTGGGATGCGTTCAATAACTACCACATGGGCATCACTGCTGAAAACTTAGCTGAGAAATTTGATGTCAGCCGTGAAGCACAAGATGCGTTTGCTGCAGCGTCTCAAGCGAAAGCGGTTGCCGCACAAGAAGCGGGAAAATTTGATGACGAGATCATTGATATTGTGATCCCTCAACGTAAAGGCGACCCGGTAACCTTTAACAAAGATGAATGCCCACGTGCAGGCGTAACAGAAGAGAAGCTGGCAGGCATGCGCGCAGCGTTCAAAAAAGACGGCACTGTTACAGCGGCCAATGCATCCTCTCTTAATGATGGTGCAGCCGCGGTCATGCTTGCCAGTAAAGAAACAGCGGAAGAATTAGGCTTACCTATCCTAGCCACCATTAAAGGCTATGCAAATGCTGGGGTTGATCCAGCGATCATGGGAATTGGGCCAGTCAATGCAACGAACCGCTGCTTAGAAAAAGCCGGTTGGAGCCTTGCTGATCTTGATCTAATTGAAGCCAACGAAGCCTTTGCCGTTCAGTCTTTATCTGTGGGTAAAGAATTAAACTGGGATGCAGACAAGGTTAACGTGAATGGCGGCGCCATTGCCCTTGGTCACCCTATCGGAGCCTCTGGTTGCCGTGTATTGGTAACCTTAATTCATGAAATGCAAAAGCAAGATGCTAAAAAAGGCCTTGCGACTTTGTGTATCGGCGGTGGCATGGGCGTGAGCTTAGCCATTGAGCGTTAATAGATAAAACCATAGCGCTAAATAAAAAAACCGCTGCAGAGATGCAGCGGTTTTTTACTTTTTACTAACATAGCGTAACGATATTAATGAATAACCGCATCGTCTCCCGGCAATACATTGCCAAATTCAGCAGGTAAAATATTATGTTTATTCACCACAAAGGTGTCATAAATATCCAATACATCTTTACCATCAATTTCTAATGGTTCAAGCAATACACACACCGCCTCTATGCTGTCCAAATCGGCAACCACTGCGCTTTTGAATCCCCCTTGAGTGTGCACACTGATCAAATCACCAATATCTACTTCACTGTGTGTCGAAGAAATGTCTTCGCCTAAAAACTCGTCTGCATCTTTTGGCTCAATAAAATGCGCCGCCGCCACAATGTGCAATACGTCCACTAACTCTGGTTGGTTTAATTGCAAGGCATCGGCATCATAGGGATTCAGATCTAACATTTTATGAAGTAACGACTGAAATAAATCCAGGTCTTCATCACTCCAGCTGATGTCCATACTGGCATCCAGTGGACTGGGAATATCTGTCGATAAAAGGACTTCTTGATTAGCAAGTGGCCCTTGTTCGGGCATTACCACATTAACAAACTCGACACCTGTGCCTGCTACATCCGCTAACCGCCATACAAGGGGGTGCTTGACTGAATGTGTCATATTGGCCTCCATCTTTGTCTATTACTGCATTCACTGCATTGAACGTACGCTAGTACTGTTAACTTCAGTACCCGGGTAAGATCTAACGACCATCTTCACACTTACTGTGTTTACTCTCCCATCTTTATATTAATAAGGCAACTACTCTTGATATAATCTCTCTAGCTATCTCATAATTGTTAAGTATAGTCTGTAAATAGAGCTTATGATTATATCTTTAGCTGATTTTTATTACCTATCATCACAAGGAAATCCAGTGCGCCGCTTCCCATTAAAATCATATTTAATCATTGGCCTA
>CAJXIT010000168.1 GCA_913054055.1 uncultured Thalassolituus sp. | reverse complement strand
ATTAGATGTGCTCAGTTGTGCCAAGTACTGATGTACGAAATTGATAATCTAGACAGGACAAATACTAAAAACCTTTGGATGCGATCCATAAACGTATATTGCCCTAAACCCATCATTAAAGAAGGCAATCTACCTATGACAATAAGAGTTGAGAAATCAAAATTATTGGAAAAGGGAAATGCTGAGTGGCGTTTTGCGGAACTGTCTGCCGATACTTCTTTAGACAGTGCTTGCTTCCTAGAAGCAAGTGTTGCCCATGAAGTGGCCACCATTACAGCACCAGAGCCTGCATAGGGAAACTAACGTTGAAACAAATCTATGCATTTTTTGATTTTGATGGAACCCTGACAGTGTCAGATACACTGACAGGGTTCACAAAATTTTTAATGGGTCGTAAGTTTTGGCTTGTGATGGCATTCTTTTTACCGATATTGATTGCGTATCGAATCGGACTCATTAAGCAAGATAGAGCAAAGTCTCTCTATCTTCGTTTCTTTTTAAAGTGGTACTCTGAAGAAGATCTTATTCTTCAAGGTGCTAAATACGCGAAAGAAGAAATTAAAAAAATCATTAACCCTAGTATTTTTAAAAGACTGAAGTGGCACCAGCAACAAAACCATTCGGTTTATATCATTACAGCTTCTTTAAAGTACTGGATAGAACCTTGGTGTAAGCAAAACGACCTTCGCATTCAATGTACCAATATCGAAATAGTCAATGGAAAAGTCACTGGCAACATCATTGGGCAGAATTGTTTTGGTGAAGAAAAGTCTAACCGAATCAAGCAGATCTTAAATACACACCAGCCAGCCTCCATTTATGCATATGGGGATAGTATTGGCGACTATGCAATGCTATCGCTTGCTAACCACTCATTCGACTGTTCAAACAATCATGCTTCACCCTATCAATTAGCAAGCAAGGAACCCTGGTATGTTGGATAAATACGCATCAATCCTATTAATGAACAGATGGAAAGTACTGGCCGCTTGGCTGATTGTGATCGCCGCGTGCTTTGTTGGGATTACAAAAATCAGTTTTTCATCAGACTATCGTGTGTTCTTTGGTGATGATAATCCAGAGTTATTGGCCTTTAATAAAATTCAAGACACGTTTGATAGCTCTGATAATGTTTTTATTGCTATTGAAAATAAAGATGCTAGCTCAGTATTTTCGCCAAATAGTTTACTTGCGATGCAAAATTTGACGAAAGAGCTTTGGAATACACCAAATTCTACGCGAGTCGATTCTTTAACTAATTATCAATATAGCTACGCTGCTGGAGATGAATTACTAGTAGATGACCTAGTGACAGAAAATCAATTGTCTAGCGAAGCCATTGCCATTGCAAAAAAACGGGCACTGAATGAGAAAACACTGGTAAATAAATTAGTGTCTAAAGATGGCAGTATTGGCGCCATCAATATAACCATAAAGCTACCTGGTATCATGCGTGAAGCAGAAGTGCCAGAAGTGGGCAGTTATATAAACAAAGTAATAGATCAAGCCAAACAAGATTACCCAGACCTTAATTTTTATGCGACAGGTCAGATCATGATGAACAACACCTTGGTTGAAGCAAGCCAGTATGACTTAGGTGTTTTGTTTCCGATCACATTGCTTGTCATCATTATTGGTACTGCGTTATTTGTAAAAGGCATATCAGCAACCGTTGGCGTGTTTATGGTAATAATTTTCTCTCTTATTACCGCGTTAGGCATAACGGGTTGGTTGGGTATTCAAATGACCCCGCCTTCTGCTACCGCACCTACGATTATTTTGACCTTGGTGGTGGCGGATTGCATGCATATATTAAGCAGTTATTTCTATAATCTCAGATCAGGGTTATCAAAAATTGAGTCAATGGAACAAAGTATCGTTTTAAACTTTAAAGCCATATCCATCACCACATTAACAACCGTACTGGGTTTCCTAACCTTAAACTTCTCAGATTCACCGCCATTTCAAGATCTGGGTAATATCACCGCTTTTGGTGTCATTGCAGCGTACTTGCTTTCCATTTCTTTATTGCCAGCCATTACCACATTGCTACCAGCACGTTCAAAGCAATCCACGACCAAGCAAGCTAGCAACATCTCTCGCTATGTTGATTTCATTAAACGAAATACAAAATCATTAATGCTGGTGTTGTTTTCAGTTACGTTATTCATGGCATGGGCGTTACCCAAAAATACCATAGATGATAATTTTTATGATTACTTTGGTGAGTCTTTTGCTACAAGACAGGCGAATGATTATATTTTTGAAAATTTAACGGGCATTGCCACACTGGAATATGAAATCAGTAGTCAGGATAAAATGGGCATTGCAGAGCCTGACTTTTTAAATAAAGTGGATGCGTTTTCAAAGTGGTTTGAATCCCAGCCTGAAACATACAATGTGAGTGTGCTAACAGAGACATTTAAGCGCTTAAATAAAAACATGCACCAGGAAAATCCTGATTGGTTTAAATTACCTGAAGATAAGGCGTTGGCTGCTCAGTATTTATTATTGTATGAATTGTCATTGCCTTACGGTTTAAGTTTGGATAATCAGGTGTCGTTTGATAAATCGTCAATAAGAATGGTGGTGACGCTTAGAAAAGGCCCGTCTAGCCAATTAATCCGACTGAATGACGATGCACAGAATTGGTTAAGCGAAAATAATATGTCATCCATGGTAAGCACAGGCGTGAGCCCAGACATGATGTTTGCCAAAATAGGTCATCGAAATAATCGCACATTGCTGTGGGGGGCGTTAATCGCATTAGTGGTGATTTCATTTACACTGATTGCGGTATTTAAAGACGCTAAGATTGGCTTATTGTCATTAATTCCTAACTTGTACCCAGCAGGTATTGCATTTGCAGTATGGGGGATCGCCATTGGCGAGGTGGGATTAAGTTTATCCGTAGTGGGCACCATGACCCTGGGAATCGTGGTGGATGATACGGTTCACTTTTTAAATAAATACATGCATGCCACAAGAAAGTTAGGGCGTTCTTCGGTACAAGCCCTAGCCTATACCTTTGAAACTGTGGGGCCAGCTATTCTGGGCACCACACTGGTATTGGCATTAGGTTTTTTAGTGTTGGCCACATCGCCGTTCAGGCTGAATAGCGACATGGGCTTAATGACGGCCATTACCATTGTGATTGCATTGATATTGGATTTTTTAATTCTACCTGCACTATTGCTTATATTTGATAAGTTTGAAAAACCAAGCATGGACGAACAGCCAGCAGTGACGGGATTAGCAGAGCAGAATTAAAACTAGGGAAACAGGTTTAACAGTATGACCTGCATACCGTTCAACAATAACGGTATGCAGTGTTTATTATTAAGGGTCGGGTTCGGATTACTGGCCTTTAAAGCCCTTGCCTACAATATATACTTCGCGAGAGCGCGGGCGCGATGCTTCTGGTTTACGAATCAATACTTTATCAAAGCTGCTGCGCACATCTTTTAGGTATTCATCGTAGCCCACACCTTGGAATACCTTGGCGCAAAAACTGCCCCCGGGCTTTAATACCTGACGGGCCATATCCAATGCTAATTCCACCAAGTACATAGAGCTGTACTGATCGGTGGCATTCACACCACTTAGGTTAGGGGCCATGTCAGACACCACAACGTCTACCGGTTCACCGTTAATAGACGCCATAATCTCATCAAATACCGATTCTTCAGTGAAGTCCCCTTGAATAAAGGTCACATCAGCCAGTGAATCCATAGGTAAAATATCAGACGCAATGGTACGGCCTTTATCACCTACCCATGGGGCCATGATTTGCGACCAACCACCAGGGGCCGAGCCTAAATCTAATGCGATCATGCCGGGCTGGATCAGCTTATCTTTTTCGTTGATCTCAATCAGCTTATAGCTGGCGCGAGAACGGTAGCCATCAATCTGAGCGCGCTTAACGAATTGGTCGTTAACGTGCTCATCTAACCACTTTTTGCTGGTTTTGGATCTGGCCATGTTTGGATTCCGTACTGCTGGTTTGTTCGAATTGAGCGCATTGTACGCCTGATGGTGGGGGAGGGCAAAAATGCTTAATCATGACTGCCTGTAGGAGGCTGCTCGCAGGCGACTCTATTTTAAATTAGCTTAAGATCTTGAATATTGTCTATGGAATCAATTCTGGTCAGCCTTGGGGGGCCACCGCCGTGCAGTTGACTGTGGGGGAGATCCCTTTTCCAATAAAATCCTGTCGTTGGATCAATATAAACAGTACTCCAGCCAGCATCACATGTAGCATATTTGTTTAAGACTTCATTGGTAAGCCAATTAATTCGTTTGGTAACTTCATCATTTACATCACCAGTGATTTGGAATTCGTGCTTTTCTAAGTTTTTCATACATTCCTTGTTGTCTATCGGGCGACCGTGTGAGGTTTGCTTAATTGGTCGCATTGTACACTGGTTGTAAAAGCGGGCAAAAGAGTGATCAATTCATACAAGAGCATACCTGACATTCCCCCGCCCAATGGCTACAATAGCGGCTATTATCAAGAAACACTCAATTACTTCTTTTGCTGGATAAAAAACCGGCCAGGAATACAGCCCCATGATTCGCATTACAGAATTAGCCCTACCCCTAGATCACCCAGAAGCTGACTTACAGGCCGCCATCTTAAAGCGCTTAGCCATCAAAGCCGCTGACCTGATCGACTTTACCGTATTCAAACGCAGCTACGACGCCCGTAAAAAGAACTCTGAGATCAAATTCATTTACATCATTGATCTAGAAGCCAAAGACGAAGCCGCCATTCTAGAGCGCTTTGCCAAAGACCATAATATTAAACCCGCCCCAGATACCAACTACTACCCAGTAGACAAGGCACCGGCAGAAATGACCGAACGCCCTGTGGTCATCGGCTTTGGCCCATGTGGTTTATACGCGGCCTTAATACTGGCTCAAGCGGGATTCAAACCCATTGTGCTAGAGCGTGGTAAAGAAGTACGGGCCCGCACCAAAGACACTTGGGGCCTATGGCGCAAACACGAATTAAAAACCGAATCCAACGTGCAGTTTGGTGAAGGGGGCGCGGGTTTGTTTTCCGATGGCAAGTTATACAGCCAAATCAAAGACCCTAAGTTCTATGGCCGTAAAGTCATGGACGAATTTGTAAAAGCCGGCGCACCAGAAGAAATCATGTACGTGAGCAAACCTCACATCGGTACGTTCCGTTTAACCGGTGTGGTGTCAAAAATGCGTGAAGAGATCAAAGCCTTGGGCGGCGAAGTACGCTTTGAAAGCAAAGTGAGCGATGTGCATATTGAAGACGCGCGCATTACCGGGGTCAGCTTAGAAGACGGCACCCGCATTAATAGCCGCTATGTGATTTTAGGGGTAGGGCACAGCGCCCGTGATACCTTCCGTTTATTAGAAAAACGCGGTGTCTACCTGGAAGCCAAACCCTTTGCCATTGGTTTTCGGGTAGAGCACCCACAATCATTAATTGATACCGCCCGCTTAGGTAAATACGCAGGTCATCCAGAATTAGGCGCCGCGGATTATAAAGTGATTCACCACGCTAAAAATGGCCGTGCGGTTTACAGCTTTTGCATGTGCCCAGGCGGCACCGTGGTTGCTGCAACCTCAGAAGAGGGGCGAGTGGTTACTAACGGCATGAGTCAATATTCTCGTAACGAGCGCAATGCTAACTCAGGCATTGTCGTAGGCATTACCCCAGAAGAAGATTTCCCCGGTGGTGTGATGGCCGGAGTCGAGCTGCAAGAAAAACTAGAAAGCCACGCTTATGAAATGGGCGGCCGAGATTACAGTGCACCGGGTCAGCTAGTAGGGGACTTTATTAAAGGCCAAGCCAGTACACAACTGGGTGACGTGGAGCCATCCTACAAACCGGGCATCAAGCTAACCGACTTAGCACCATCATTACCGCATTATGCCATCGAAGCCATTCGTGAAGCCTTGCCCGCCTTTGGCAAAAAGATAAAAGGCTTTGACAGACCGGATGCCATTTTAACCGGCATCGAAACTCGTACCTCAAGCCCGGTACGCATCAAACGTGACCGCG
The DNA here is from genome assembly GCA_913054055.1 of uncultured Thalassolituus sp. GTDB lineage: Bacteria > Pseudomonadota > Gammaproteobacteria > Pseudomonadales > Oceanobacteraceae > Bermanella. Next base: position 1,428 of record CAJXIT010000168.1, on the reverse strand, counting down.
ACAACTTTCAAAGCATTAATACCGAAGGTTTATACCCAGCCGGTGAAGGGGCGGGTTATGCCGGTGGCATATTAAGCGCCGGGGTAGATGGCATTAAAGTTGCCGAAGCTTTGGCTAAGCAGATGTTATCTGACTTTAATGAAGAACAAGGTGCATAAGTCATGAAATTAGATGATGTAAAAAAACTGCACCAAAAAAAATACCGCAATCAACTTGGCTATTACATTGTTGAAGGCGAGCATTTAATTTTAGAGCTAGTCAAAGCCGCTAAGTTAGAAAAAGATAGCGCCGCGGGCGCGGTTTATCCATTAAAAGCATCGCAGTTATATGTGACAGAAGAATACCAAGAATGGGCCAACCAGCTAAATTCTGGTTTTAGAATTCTAATGGTTAGCAGAAAACAAGTGGCCCAGCTTTCGGATACCAAAACGCCTCAAGGGATTTTGGCGGCTGTACCATTGCCATCTAAATCGCTTGTTTCAAATAGCGGTGATGCAGAACGCTGTATTTACCTGCACGAAGTACAAGACCCGGGCAACTTAGGCACCATTTTAAGAACCTTGGCTTGGTTCGGTAACTTCCGTTTATTGCTAAGCCCAAATAGTGTTGATCCTTTTAACTCAAAAGTGGTGCGTTCCAGCATGGGGGCCATTTTTCATGTGCCTATGGAATTAGATGTAGAGCTGGCGGATCTTGGCTCTCGTTTCGATAAGTTTGCCTATTTAGATATGAATGGCGCAGCGGTTAACTCTCCTGAGTTTTCAGATTTTCCGTGTTATTTATTTGGCAATGAAGCCCGTGGTGTACCCCGTGAGGCGCTTACTGGTTTTAATGCCACCGCGTTTACCATTCCCGGTAGTGGGGCCATTGAATCGTTGAATTTGGCTTCGGCGGTTAATATGAGTGTTTATCAACTTTCTATTTAACGCCATACCCGCGAAGGCGGGTATCCACTTTACAGCTTTCTAATCTAAACCTTATCGTCATACCAGAAGCGAGGAACGAGCTATCTGGTATTCATTATAAATAATTCAAAACATTCGTAATCTGGATAGCTTTAATTATCTAAAAAGTTGTTTTTTGCATCCCCAAAGCCAGTACGGTCTTCTTGCAGGGGGAGCCCCCTACAACCCCTTTCACTCATACCCAAAGCACTCGCTTCGCTCACGGGGCACGCTGTCTACCTCGCCGCGACCTTGTATATTCAATTAGATTACCGCTGTTCGGCTCGATAAAATTCGCAGGTTGGTATAGAAACAGGTTTGGTTTACGGATGCTTTAAGCTGGGAGGTTAGGAGTGAAATCAAGTACTCTGATCCCTTGATTCCAGATCTATTTAATAATGCTCTTAGAGGGAGTAGTGAGTCGAGATTCGGATTATGACTATATTCTTGAAAGTTAGTTCATAGGATGTGATTATAGAATGGG
>CAJXIT010000167.1 GCA_913054055.1 uncultured Thalassolituus sp. | reverse complement strand
TGTTTTCTTGCTACACCTAACGCTCTATACGCATGCCATTTTGAAGTAAATAATGCGTAGGTTTCGTTCTTATTAATTAAAGGCTTAATCTCTAAAAAATTACTATTTGTTGAATACGATCCTTCTCCTAGTCGAATATTGGCCTTAGAAAAATTCATTGTATTTAACTGCTGAACAATATATTCCCCTTCTCTCCTGTCGCGATAAATATCGCCACCGGGAATGATTATTTCTCTCAAGTTTTGTTTATTTTGATAACCTACCAATGCATGAATTCTATTCTCAGTCCAGTTGGTCATACTGACTTCATGCCCAATACTGGTCAGCCCACCTGGTAAAAATATGGCATTTCTTGGCAAGGAATTTTGGTCACAAATATCTGCATCAAAGTCAAAAACAAACGATATTGATGCTAGCCAAGCATTCGATCCCGCTGGGGTGATGCTAACGCCCAATAAAATGGAAACCAAACACATACTGGCACTTGTGACCGTTAATTTTTTAGCCAACATCCCAATGGATATTAGAGAAATTAAAACAAACCAAGATAATGGATATCCAATGCTAAACATCACGATATCCATAGCGTACTATCTAGCACCTTTACCCATAATAACGATTTCAATAGTTTGCAATAAAACAAAAAAATCCATGATCACATTATGATTTTTTACGTAATAAAGATCGTATTGAAGTTTTTCATATGCATCTCTTTCTGTTGCACCATAAGGGTATTTTAATTGTGCCCAACCAGCTAAACCCGGTTTTACAGTATGACGCTTTTTGTAATAAGGAATTTTAGTCGCTAAGTCTTCAACAAACTCTGGACGTTCTGGTCGAGGTCCCACTAATCTCATATCACCTTTAAGGATATTCAATATTTGCGGTAATTCATCTATGCGGGTTTTTCTAATAAACTTACCAACTGTTGTAATTCGATCATCATTTTTACTTGCCCAAACAGCCTTACCATCTTTTTCTGCATTCACACTCATACTTCTAAATTTCATGAGTGTGAATACCTTTCCATCAAGCCCAACACGTTCCTGCCTATACAATACAGGGTGCTTAAATCCAGATTCTGCTGCTATTAAAAACGCAGTTAATAATAATACTGGTGACATAATGAGGACGATAATCAAACTACTGATAATATCGAATATCCTAGCGCTCACTACTTCGATGGTATTTCTTTGGAATCCATTGCTAAATATCATCCAGCTCGGACTAAGCATTTCTAAATTAACCTTCCCTTGTTCACGTTCAAGAAAACAAACAGGATCAATAACCTTAATGCCAGATAATTTACATCTTAATAACTCTTCATCTGGGTAATATTTTCTTCTATCTTCAATGGCAAGAATAATTTCATCAATGTCATGATCAAGAGCGTATTGGTATATTTCATCATTAGAAATATTGACCACTTTCTCAGTTGGGACATCCGTTACTTCTTGTTGAACCGGTATGTAGCCACACAGTTTATAGCTCACACCATCTTTTGAGCCGCCTTTTTCATTGATTAATGTGGCAGCTCGTTTACCAGCACCAACGACTAAAACGTTTCTTTTCATTGTATTTTGATCAACAAAATGCAAAAAAATGGCCCGCACGAATATAATTCCGATAAAAGAAAGAACGATAGAAATGAAATGAAACCCACGCCCCATATATATATGCGGTAACAAGTAATACAAAATCATTAGAGCTATCGACCCTATGATCAATGCCACCAGGCACCTAAGTACGGTTTCAGTAAAAAAGCTAGGGGAGAAATGTTGCTGGCTTTGGTAATGTCCAAGCGCAGTCATGGACAACATCATAACTATGGTATAGATCGTTGCGATTAAACCGATACTTCCGCCATCATAGCTAATGATGATATTCGTATAATCAGCATTAGTTTCTTGGAATCTCACCAGTGCAGCACTATAGACTGAGACTAAAAAAACCAAGCCTTCAACTAGTGCCAAAAATAAAAAAGGCACTCGAAGATGATTGCTAAATACTTTGATCGTTGCCACAAGCTTCTTCCTTGAATTTCATGATTTCAACGTTTTCCCCTCAAAAACTAATACTAAATTATTGGTTTTTACTGGAAAAAATTTTTCAATTATAAATTTGAAATTTTGTGAAACGCATTCTATATAGGAGTGTTTTTTTTTCAACAAGAATTGCTTTATGATGTGCCACAACTTAGATGGCTTCTGCCAAAAAGCCATACCAAAATTAATAATTAAGTATTAATTTTTAGTGATTTTTTACACGGATGATCGATATGATAAACAGGAAGATTTCAGTTGTAGGCCTAGGCTACGTAGGCCTTCCCGTCGCAGTAGCATTCGGACAAACACATTCTGTTATTGGTTTTGATATCAATCAAAAAAGAATTTCAGAATTAAATAATAATGAAGATAAAACTTTAGAAGTTTCCACTGAAGAGCTAATAAAAACAGAAATAGAATTCACTTCTAATACAAAAGACTTAGAAAAAGCAGATTTTCATATTATCGCTGTTCCTACACCCATTAACGATGCCAACCAGCCTGACTTATCTCCATTAATTGGTGCTTCAAAAAGTGTTGGGAGTGCTTTAAAAAAAGGCGATATCGTTGTATATGAGTCAACTGTCTATCCAGGTGCAACAGAAGAAGATTGCGTACCTGTTCTTGAAGAGGTGAGCGGCCTAAAGTGTGGTGAAGATTTTTTTGTGGGATATTCGCCTGAACGAATCAATCCAGGTGATAAAGAACATGTATTCACAAAAATCACCAAGGTCGTGTCAGGACAAACTCCAGAAATCTTAGACATTGTTGCCGATGTTTATGCCAGCGTTGTCACCGCAGGTGTGCATAAAGCACCGACTATCAAGGTAGCTGAAGCGGCAAAGGTAATCGAAAACACGCAACGTGATTTAAACATTGCTTTGATGAATGAGCTTGCCGTTATTTTTGAACGCATGGGCATTGACACAGTTGACGTGCTTGAAGCCGCGGGGACAAAATGGAATTTCTTACCTTTCCGTCCAGGTTTAGTGGGTGGTCACTGTATTGGTGTTGACCCATATTATTTAACTCACAAAGCACAAAAGCTTGGTTATCATCCTGAAGTAATTTCAGCCGGTCGTCGAATTAATGATTCCATGCCCACGCACGTAGTAGAGCAAACCGTTAAACGCATGATCCAAGCTGGTAGTCCGGTTAAAAGAAGTCGTGTTGGTATTTTGGGTTTAACATTTAAAGAAGACTGCCCTGACTTACGAAATTCAAAAGTGGGAGATGTCATTAAAGAATTCAAATCTTATGGTGTCGACCTTTTAGTTCATGACCCAATGGCTGACATGAACGAAGCTTTAAAATATTACGACACAGGCCTATGTAACTGGAATGATTTAATTGACTTAGATGCCATAGTTTTATGCGTTAGCCATAAGCAATATAAATCGCTAACGATTGATGACTACCGAAAAATGTTAAATCCAGGTGCTGTTTTGATGGATGTAAAAGCAGCCTGCGACATAAATGAATTCAAACAAGCTGGCATTAATTTGTGGCGTTTATAAGGACATTATCATGACAACATACAATACCATTAAGACTCAGTTACTTAGAGAGCAACACACCTGGTGTGTCACCGGTGTAGCGGGATTCATAGGTTCAAACCTGTTAGAAACCCTGTTAAAACTCAATCAAAAGGTAGTGGGGCTTGATAACTTTTCTACAGGATATCAAAAGAACCTTGATGAAGTTCAATCAAATGTTAGCCTAGCCCAATGGTCTAATTTTGAATTCATTCAGGGTGATATTCGCAATCTAGATGACTGCAACAAAGCGGTTAAAGATTGTGATTATGTATTACACCAAGCCGCTCTTGGCTCTGTGCCTCGTTCAATTGAAGATCCAATTTTATCAAATGCGGTTAATGTATCCGGCCAACTTAACATGCTAGTAGCTGCCCGAGACGCGAACATTAAAGGTTTTGTTTACGCAGCCTCAAGCTCAACATATGGTGATCTACCTGGGTTACCAAAAGTTGAAGACAAGATTGGCAGCCCACTTTCTCCTTATGCGGTCACCAAGTATGTGAACGAACTTTATGGTTCTGTTTTTGAAACTGCTTACGACTTTAAATCCACCGGACTTCGCTATTTTAATGTGTTTGGCCCTAGGCAAGATCCACAAGGGGCTTACGCAGCCGTCATCCCTCTTTGGACCGCTGCAATTATTGCTGGAGACACCTTATTTATTAACGGTGACGGTGAAACCAGCCGAGACTTCTGCTTTGTGGATAATGCTGTACAAGCCAATATACTGGCAGCACTTGCACAAGGTGAAGCATCTGGAGAGGTCTATAACGTCGCCTGTAATGCGCGTACATCCCTCAACCAGTTAAAAGATATGATCTTCTCTAGCCTGCAAAAATTTGATGACGACGTACAAGTACCTGAGGTGGTATACCGTGAATTCAGAGCGGGTGATATCCAACACTCGCAAGCGGATATCGCCAAAGCTGAGAAGCTACTTGGGTTCGAACCAAGCCATCAAATTGGCCAAGGCATAGATCAAGCCATGCCATGGTATCTAGATAGCTTAAAAGAAGAGCAGGCCGAATTGGCTTAAACAGATCAACCAGCCTAAGTAATTGCTTTAAAAGCAATTTTATTGTGGTGGCTTGTCATATATCCGATATAATGCCGTTGAGCGCAACCAGTGCTCAGCGGCATTATTATATATGCTAACCGCCCTTAGCTCAGCTGGATAGAGTGCGCCCCTCCGGAGGGCGAGGTCACAGGTTCGACTCCTGTAGGGCGGGCCATTTCTAAGATTTGCTTACTATTCAATTCCGACCTCACTCTAGACGTTTGATAATCTCCTATCGCCCTACATGGACGAGAAGCTGTGATTAGGTTCGACCTAGTGAGTTTGCGAGCGTAGGAGGCGAGCAACGCGAGAAAGAGCGAAGCGAATGATCACTCCTGTAGGGCGGACCATTTCTGATTTTCCGCCTCTTATCATCACAAACTAAAAATACACGCCAAAACTGGCATATATGATTAAGGGTGATGCGCCATATTCTGATTGGATTTCAGGCATTGAATTTGAGAGCCCCAGGCCTTTTCCAAAGCCTTGGTACAATCCAAATTGACTATATTGATTTTCTGACCAGCTTGTTTCTGCCACTACATTTAACAAACTGGATTGATCGCCGAGGTTATACACCAGCGAACTCGCAATGGTTAACAAAGGATTAATTGTGACAGTGAATGAAGGCATCACGTATTCTTTGCCCAACAAATACACCCCGTATTGCTCATAGGCTGCACTTTGTGTTTTTGATAAATAGTGTTTCGCTTGATCTGTGCCCGCCCCATTATGATGAAGCTCCAGCATCATAAACACATCTTCATTTACCGCGTAATCAATACCCAAAGACGTTCGCCAGTAACGTTTTTGATTCGTACTGGATTGACCTGTATTTAAATACGCCGTTTCAATCCAAGCGCCAAAGTCGCCTAATGATCGCTGTAATCCTGCCGCAAATAATTGAGCCTGATTCAACTGAATCATCATTATTTCGATATCATTGCCTTCGATCGAGGTTTGCGAGCGAATAAAAGCAGCACTGCCTTCCGGTTTACTGTCTTTTCCAATGATCACACCCATATCCAGCAATGCAAAATCTGAAAGATAATGTTGATAGCGAATGCCATCAATGCCCACTCGATATTCAGTGTTCAATGTTTGCAACGCATATGGCACAAACAAGTCCATAGGATTCACCATGCGCGCACTACCAAACGCTATGGCTTGGCGGCCTAAGGTTAAATCACCATGTTCAAGGTGTATTTGAATATTCAATCGATCTAGATTTTGAAAGATTTGGGAATGATCTGACTGATCCACTTCCGACGATAGATCATCTAAGCGATAGCTTAATGAGGTTAAAGCTGCCTGTGAAGACAAGCCAGAAGAGGCTCGATTTTTATTCACAGAAAACGTTGGCTGGACTTCATAATGCAATTCAAAATCATGACCACCTTGGGTGTGTGCGCTGATCATCAAACGAACGGCATTTTGTAGTTGGGTTTGCTCTTGCTGTACTTGATAACCCCCTACCGATACGTCATCTTGAAATACAAAGTAAGACTTACCATAACCTGACACCGCCCAGTCTGCCCCATGGCTAACACAGGGTAAGCTCAAAATAGCGAAACAGCCAAAAAATCTAACGACGCTCATCGCTGACAACTTTACCGTCTTCTAATGTGATGATGCGTTTGGCACGCTCCATAATTTTAGGGTCATGGGTTGAGAAAATGAAGGTCATATTTTCTTTTTCGTTGAGCGCTTTCATCATATCCAATAATGCCGCCCCCGTATGAGAATCTAAATTGGCCGTGGGTTCATCAGCCAATATTAAGCTGGGCTTGGACACCATGGCACGGGCAACCGCCACACGTTGCTGCTGTCCACCTGACAGTTGAGATGGGCGCCTATTGGCCAGTCCTTCTAAACCTACTTCTTTTAAGATTGTATCGACCCGTTGTTTTCTTTCGACTTCTGATAACCCTTGCAGCAACATAATGTATTCAATGTTCTCTTCGGCCGACAGTACCGGAATCAAATTATAGGCCTGAAAAATAAAACCAATGTGATCGCGCCTAAAGTCCGATAGTTCCGTGCCTGACATGTCACCAATGCTTTTTCCATCCAGTAATATTTGCCCTTCAGTGGGGTGATCTAACCCACCAATTAATTGCAATAAGGTAGACTTACCCGAGCCTGAGGGACCAATAATCGCAGTAAACTCTCCAGGTTCAATATCGATACTCACATCATCCAATGCTTTTACTAGTGTTTGTTTTTCACCAAAATGGCGACACAATTGATGTGTACGGATAACACTGTGCATATCTGAATCCTTTTTATGTACCGTCATAATTTAAGCCACCTTACGCATGGCAAATGACGGGCTGAGACGTGCAGCATGAATAGCGGGGTATAAGCATGACAACGTCGTAATCACAAAAATGGAAAACGACAATTGAATAAATGCCAGTGGTTCAATAATGGAATAAATGGGTTGGTTAATGGTCAAACCCGACATTTCTAGATTGCCATAATCAATACCCGAAATTGAAATCCAAATACTGAATGCGCTACCTATCACTAATCCCACAAGGGCACTTAGCAACCCAATCAGCATGCCCTCATTCATAATCTGAAAAAATATTTGTGACGGCCGCGTGCCTAATGCTAATAACACACCAAACTCTTGATGCCGCTCAAAAATAGACATAAACATGGAATTAATCAGTCCAAGGGACACCACAGAAAATAAAATAATTGAAACAATTATCGTACTAAACTGACTCATTTCCAAAATGCTATTTAATTGCGGTACCAATTTCCGCCAGTTTAATGCCTCCCAATCTTGCGTGTTTAATGCTGTCCATAATGCTAGTTCAGAATGATCGGCCGCTTTCACATCATGCAGTGTA
>CAJXIT010000166.1 GCA_913054055.1 uncultured Thalassolituus sp. | reverse complement strand
CCAATATAGCTCCCTTTTTCCTTTCAAAGCATTGTTTCTAGTGCGTCTAAACACTACACGTATATGCACTTTTACCTAACACTTCATTTAAGTCTCACCCCACATAAGTTAAAGTAACGCTAAATTACCAATATAAAAGCGAGCTCTAGCATGAGTCTACATCCTTTAGCAGGTAAGCTAGCCCCCAGTGATCAACTGGTGAATGTATCCAAACTGATTACCGCGTACTTTACTGAAAAGCCTGATCCAAGCATTGCCGCACAACGGGTGGCGTTTGGTACGTCTGGGCACCGTGGATCATCGTTCAAAAGAAGTTTTAATGAAGACCATGTTTTGGCCATTAGCCAAGCCATCTGTTTATACCGTGAAAAAGAAGGGATTGATGGCCCGCTGTTTTTAGGCATTGATTCCCATGCCTTGTCAGAACCTGCGTTTGTAAGCTCACTTGAAGTGCTGGCGGCAAATGGGGTTGAGGTAATGATCTCAAGCAATGATGAATACGTGCCCACGCCTGCATTGTCCCACGCTATTATTGTGCATAACCAAGGCCGTAAAACCGGCCTAGCGGATGGCATTGTGATTACCCCTTCTCATAACCCACCGGATGGTGGTGGTTTTAAATACAATCCAACCAATGGGGGCCCGGCAGACGGGCACATTACAAAATGGATTGAAAACACGGCCAATGACATTCTTGAGGGCAAGCTTAAAGACATCAAGCGTATGCCTTATGAGCAAGCACGCAAGGCGGCTACTACTCATGAATATGACTTTTTAAATACCTATGTGAATGATCTTGAAAACGTGATCAACATGGACGCCATTCGCGGTGCGGGCATTCGCATGGGAGTGGATCCGTTAGGCGGTGCTGGCGTAAATTATTGGGGCGCCATTGGCGAACGCTACAAACTGGATTTAACCGTACTGAATAAGGATGTGGATTTAACCTTCCGCTTTATGACATTAGACTGGGATGGCAAAATCCGTATGGACCCATCGTCCTCTCATGCCATGCAGTCTTTGCTTGCTTTGCGCAATCAATACGACATTACCTTTGCGTGCGATACCGATCATGACCGTCACGGCATTGTGACCAACAGTGCGGGTTTAATGTTGCCAAACCATTACCTTGCCACTTCTATCGATTATTTATTTCAAAACCGCCCAGACTGGTCTGCGCAAGCGGCCATTGGTAAAACACTAGTCAGTAGTTCAATGATTGATCGAGTGGCCAATAAGATTGCTCGTAAAATTTACGAAGTGCCGGTTGGCTTTAAATGGTTTGCTGATGGTTTATTTGATGGCAGCCTAGGTTTTGGTGGTGAAGAAAGTGCGGGCGCTTCTTTCTTGCGCAAAGATGGCAGTGTTTGGACTACCGACAAAGATGGTTTGGCACCGGCGTTATTATCCGCTGAAATGACCGCGGTAACCGGTAAAGACCCAGGTGAAATTTATAGCGATTTAACTCAACAGTTAGGGGCCCCTGAATCTGGACGTATTGATGCGGCTGCCACCCCTGAACAAAAAGCGAAGCTTTCAAAGCTCTCACCCGAGCAAGTTCAGTCTGACATGTTAGCCGGTGAAAAAATTACCAATGTGCTGACCAAGGCACCGGGTAATGATGCGGCCATTGGCGGTTTAAAAGTCACCACAGAAAACGGCTGGTTTGCTGCGCGCCCATCGGGTACCGAAGATATTTATAAAATCTACGCGGAAAGCTTTAAAGGTGAAGATCACCTGCAAGAAATTTTTGATGAAGCGAAAGAGCTGGTAGGAAGTGTGCTTTAAGCTTTTTGAAACTTTAAGCTAATTTTAAAAACCACGTGCCATGTTTTTTAAACGTGCATGTGGTTTTTATAATTTAGGGAAGGATAAACAGAAAGGTAAAAGTAAGCCAAATTTTTTGCCGGTTTATGTTTATTAAGGCTAAGACGTTTATTTAGCCAGAAGTTCGTTAAGCAGTTGTTCATTTTGTTGATTGGCCTGCTTTAAGGCGTCCCCTTGTTCTGAGAGAGATTGCTCTAAACAGCGAATTTTATCTTTTAATTCACAGTATTCACGTTCCCAGTACGCGGATTGACTGGCGACGTCTTCCTGGCTACTGACAGTGACCACATCCGTTAGCATCACAGCTTCTTCTTGTTCTTCTTCATATTCGTTACTGTCTTCTAGCGCGCTAATTAACGTATCATTTTCGACTTGTAGCTCCATGACTTGTTTTTTAAGGGCTGCCGATACTAGGCTTTGGCTATATAGGTTGCCTTCTAGATTCATCACTTCAGATAAAAGTTGCTGATTAGCAAAGCTTAAATCATGTTGATTGTCTTTCGGCATCAAGTCGGCAAGTTCTGGTATGTCACTTTCCAATAAATAATCTTGAATCTTAATTATTTTCGTCATGATGCTTGCCTCCAAGTTGGGTTGATTTGATAGGGCTATTATAAGTGAAACGGCATTTATGCCCATCTTGCTAGGGGACCATTCGCATAGGACTTAAGTCATATATATTCTGGTGTGGTGTGTCTTCGACTGAAATAGGGCTGAGCAATATACAACAAATGGCCGCAGTGACTCACTTAGGGTGGGCCTGTGATATAGCCAAACACTCTAACGCTTAGCACTACTTTACACAGTGCTTGGGTATAATTCGTACAGTTAGAGGAGCAAATGATGAGCATCAGCAGTAACCCCGTTATTCACACAATTAAAGCGCCCTTATCTTCGGTTGTGAAAAGGCCTCAGGACCATCATGTTGCTCCGGTTGCTAAGGTGGCGTTGTCATCTTCAAATTTAAGCGGTGATGCTCGTGAAACGGTGGCCACATATGTGGGCTACCAGCAACAGCAGGCCTTATTGCAAACGGCGCAAAAAGCGTTTGCACAAGATGAGAGTGAACCGAATGTGTTGATCACAGGTGAAATCGCAGCCGAAGCGGCCAAGCAGCAGACAAAGCGGGCACTGGCATTTACAGCCATAGAAAAGGTAAATGAGAAGCTAGAACAAAGGCCTAGTATTCAAACTAAGGCTTAACGCTGCATTCGTTCTCAATTCCTTTAGAGAACGACAGCACTTCTTGTTCTGTTAGGTGCCGCCATTGGCCTTCTTCAATATCCAACCGTACACTGCCAATTTGTTCTCGATGCAGGGTGTTCACTCGATTACCCACCGCTTTAAACATGCGCTTAACTTGATGATATTTTCCCTGGGTAATACTGAGGCGCACATCTTTTTCTTGCATGATGGTGAGCTTGGCAGGCAAGGTTAATTCTTTACAGCCTTGCAGCATGATGCCGTCTTTAAAGGTTTGGATGACGTCTGTGGCGATGGGTTTGGATAAACCCACTCGATATAACTTGCTACAGTCTTGCCCTGGATGAGTAATGTTATAAGACCAGCGGCCATCGTCGGTAATCAAAACCAAGCCAGTGGTGTCCACATCTAAGCGGCCAACAATGTGTAATACATTAATGTTGTCGATATCTAAAATATTAAATAGAGAAGGGTGGGTTTCGTTTTTGTTTGAGCACAGGTAACCAGCGGGTTTGTGCATCATTAAATAGCGAAAGGGCCGCAGGGTGAGTAGCTCATTATTTATTTTTACGATATTGCCGTCATGCACTTGGCGCGCTTCAAATACACATACTTCTTCATTGATTGTGGCCTTGCCAGATTGAATTAAGTCAACCGCTTGGGACGTGCTCAATTGAGTACTTTTACAAATGTATTTATCTAGACGCATATAACAACAGGCATTTGGCCATTAGGTCCACTGATGGGTGTATAGGGTGTGTTTTTTATATGGTGTGCATAATACCACAATACGGGTGATTGAATGGTAGGCAAAAGCTTAGTGTTTTTTATTTGATAAGCAGGCCCGTTTAATGAAAAACAGGCCTGCCTATGACGCTGGTTATTGTTTAGATATCAAAGCGGTCAGCATTCATCACTTTTACCCAAGCTTGGATAAAGTCGTTTACAAACCTTTCTTTGTTATCGTCTTGGGCATAAAACTCAGCGTAAGAACGCAATATTGAATTAGAACCAAACACTAGATCAACACGGCTTGCAGTCCACTTGGTTTTACCCGAACTACGATCAACCATGTCATAACTGTTTTTACCGGTTGGTTTCCAGCTATAGGCCATGTCGGTTAAGTTAACAAAAAAGTCATTGCTTAACGTGCCTTCGTTGTCGGTTAATACACCTGCCTTACTGCCGTTATGGTTGGTACCTAATACTCGCATGCCGCCCATTAATACGGTCATTTCTGGAGCAGTTAGCCCCATTAACTGAGCACGATCTAACAGTAATTTTTCTGCTGGCACTGAGTAGTCTGCTTTTAAGTAATTACGGAAGCCATCGTGTATGGGTTCAAGCACGTCAAACGATTCTTGATCGGTTTGTGCATCGGTTGCATCACCTCGGCCTGCTGTGAATGGCACGGTTGCATTTACACCTGCACTTTTTGCAGCGGCTTCAACAGCAGCAGAACCCGCTAAGACAATTAAGTCGGCCATGCTGACTTTTTTGCTCAGTGAAGACTGAACATTTTCAAGCTCTGACAAAACACTTTGCAAGCGTTTTGGTTCGTTGCCTTCCCAGTTGTTCATAGGTGCTAGGCGAATGCGTGCACCGTTAGCTCCGCCGCGGTGGTCAGAGTTACGGTACGTCCTTGCACTGTCCCATGCTGTTGCAATTAAGTCTGCTGCGCTTGCATTGGTAGCCAATACTTTTTGCTTGATGTCCGCAACATCTGCGTCCGTCAATGTGTAATCAACCGCTGGCACAGGGTCTTGCCAGATTAGTTCTTCGTTTGGCACATCGGCACCTAGGTAGCGTGCTTTAGGGCCCATATCTCTGTGAGTTAATTTAAACCATGCGCGGGCAAATACGTCTGAAAAATAGTCAGGGTCTTTGTAAAATCGCTCTGAGATTTTGCGGTATTCAGGGTCTTTAATCATAGCCATGTCTGCGTCGGTCATAATGGGATTGTGACGGACAGATGGATCGTTAGCATCCACTGGCTTGTCTTCTTCTTTAATATTCACGGGTTCCCACTGCCATGCGCCGGCAGGACTTTTTTTCAATTCCCAATCGTAGATGAATAATAAGTAGAAGTAGCCGTTATCCCATTGTGTTGGGTTAGTGGTCCATGCGCCTTCAAGGCCACTTGAAACGGTATCAGCACCTATGCCTGTTCCGTTTGATCCAACCCAGCCAAAACCTTGGGTTTCAATATCGGCTGCTTCTGGGTCTGGGCCAACCTTGTCTGCGCTGCCATTGCCGTGGCATTTACCAACTGTGTGACCACCGGCGGCTAATGCCACGGTTTCTTCATCATTCATGGCCATGCGCGCAAACGTGGTTCGAACATCTTGTGCGGTTCTTACAGGATCAGGTTTGCCGTCCACTCCTTCAGGGTTCACATAAATTAGCCCCATTTGCACGGCGGCCAATGGGTTGTCTTTCATTTCAGCGCTGTCGCCGTGTGCACGGTCTTCGTTTTTACCTAGCCATTCTTGTTCAGAACCCCAGTCGATGTCTGTTTCAGGCGCCCAGATGTCTTCACGGCCACCTGCAAAACCAAAGGTTTTTAGGCCCATGGATTCATAGGCCATGTTACCGGCCAGTACCAATAAGTCGGCCCAAGATAGTGAATTGCCATATTTCTTTTTAATGGGCCAAAGCAGGCGTCGAGCTTTATCTAGGTTCACGTTGTCAGGCCAGCTATTTAAGGGCGCAAAACGTTGGTTGCCGGTGCCTGCGCCGCCACGGCCATCCGCTGTGCGGTAGGTGCCGGCAGCGTGCCATGCCATGCGGATCATGAATCCACCATAATGGCCCCAGTCGGCAGGCCACCATTCTTGGCTGTCGGTCATAAGTGCAATCAGGTCTTTTTTGACGGCTTCTAGATCAAGCTTTTGAAAGGCTTCGGCGTAGTTAAAGTCTTTATCAAGGGGATCAGTTTTACTGTCGTGCTGGTGAAGGATGTCTAGGTTTAGCGCCTGTGGCCACCAGTCCATTACTGACTTTCCAGTACTGGTGCTTGCACCGTGCATGACTGGACATTTACCTGCGGCTATTTCATTACTCATTAGATTAATTCCCTGCATTCTTGTAAGTGGTACAGCTAACTATAGTGAATATTTTTATAGAGACTAATTAATATTAGCTATTCATAATATAGGCTAAAGCTATGGGGTAATGAGCTGAATCTATTGCATGGGTCATTGGATATGGCTTGACCGGAATTCAGAACAAATACCTGCCGAATAATGGGGCGCTGAGATGGCTTTGGCGTTACAATGCGGCCATTAATTTATCGAAATGAGTATGACCATAATGAAAGTATGTGGCATTGAACTAAAAGGCGGCGAAGCCATTATTTGTGTACTGGCCTATGATGCAGGCATGTTTACCGTTCCTGAGATACGTCAGCGCAGCTTCGTAGTGTCTCAATCGGCGTCTACTGAAGCCATTCGCGGCTTTTATGCGTCGGTTAAACAGTTGGTTCAAGATTATGGCGTGAATGAAATTGCTATAATTGAGCGCGACCAAAAAGGCAAAAATGCAGGCAGCGCCACCAGCTTTAAGCTGGAGTCGGCCCTTCAGTTACTGGATATGCCAGTCACTCTGGTACCTCAGCAATTAGTGAAAGAGCAAATTAAACGCAATCCAATTCAAGCTGAGTTTGAAGATTTAGGCCTTAAAAAATTCCAGCAGCCAGCATTTAAAGTGGCTTACGGTTATCTGAATCACCAGCAGTACAACAAGGATGAAGACTAGGCCCTCTCTGGTTTTCTAACCCGCCTTAACGACCTATTGCGCCCTTACTGACTCATGCTTAAGGGCGCTTGTTACAAATTGGTCGAAATTAACCCTTGCGTAAATAAATCTATGTGATTAAATACTGTTTATCGATACAGTGTTTTTACTGGTTGAAATACTGTATATCACCGCATACACATAGAAAACCAAATTCAGACAGATAATAAGACTCTAAACAGAGAAGGTCAGCCAACATGGATCAGAATCGCCAAAAAGCCCTAGATGCAGCATTAAGCCAAATTGAACGTCAATTCGGTAAAGGTGCGGTCATGAAAATGGGGGATCAGCCCCGTGAAGCGATTCCAGCGGTTTCGACCGGATCATTATCTTTGGATATTGCCTTAGGCATTGGCGGCTTGCCATATGGTCGTATTGTTGAAATTTATGGTCCTGAATCTTCTGGTAAAACCACCATGTGTTTATCTGCCATGGCCCAAGCGCAGAAACAAGGTAAGACAGTGGCGATTGTTGATGCGGAGCACGCATTGGATCCTTTATATGCTGAAAAATTAGGGGTTAACCTAGATAGTTTATTGGTATCTCAACCAGATACTGGTGAGCAAGCATTAGAGATCGTAGACAGCTTAGTACGTTCTGGTGCAGTTGATGTGGTCGTTGTTGACTCGGTTGCTGCATTAACACCTAAAGCAGAAATTGAAGGTGATATGGGTGATCACCACGTTGGTCTTCAAGCGCGTTTGATGTCACAAGCGCTGCGTAAATTAACAGCCAATGTTAAAAACGCAAACTGCATGGTGATTTTCATTAACCAAATTCGTATGAAAATTGGTGTAATGTTTGGTAACCCTGAAA
>CAJXIT010000165.1 GCA_913054055.1 uncultured Thalassolituus sp. | reverse complement strand
GGGTGATAAATGGAAAGGGCTGGAATTTAGTGTTTTAGAATCTGAAATAGAAAATAACAAAACAAGAAAACTCACTTTTGATCAATTAGAAGTTAATGGCCAAAAACACAAACACATCAAAGCCCATGATACAAAATGCAAAGTAAATAGTATTTTGATTGAAGCAGATGCAGGTCCACTGGAAATAAAGGTTAAGTACAATAAAGGCGACACTTTACTAAAAATGGATGAAGTTAGAGTGGCCGGCGATTATGAAATAATCAGGTTAGACCCACGTATCGGAAATCATGAAAAATATAGCATTCTGACAACTAGCTTTAACTATGATGGCAGCGTTAAATTATTCCAAATTAAGTTAAATCGCACGAGTGGTCCAGAAAAAATCCAACTTAATGTTTTATTAATCCAAAAAAATACTTTCCCGCTAATAAACATATGGGAAAAAATAACGATAGAGTTTAATCGTAATAAAGGGCAAGTAAACCTAGATAATGTTACTGAACCACTAGTTTTTAATGAAGAGTTGAAAGAAACTCTTGATGTATCAGACGTTGAGTCAAAAATTGATTTGCTAAAACTAGGAAAAGTAAACTTCTTACCTTTACTCGAAGCTGAAACAGCAAGTACAGCTACTCTTTGTTATGAATTTCATGAATTACCAGTTCACCTGTTTGGTAAAGCCAGTTTAGAAAAAATTAAACTACCGAGCATACTAGACGAGAGCCGAGTAAACAATATTTATAGTTTAGATGGTCAAGCAAACTATAAAACCGAAACTCAACGTGTTGTTTATGCTGGCAAAGAAAAAGAGCTTTCGGTAAACGCTAAAGGCTTATGTAGGATTGAGGCTGACTATATAGAAAGTAATTTACTTTACAAAGACCAAACTACTGATGAGCAGCTTAAGCTAGTTGATTTAAAAAATATTAATGCCAACTTAGCTGAAGCATATCAAGCTCTTTATAACTGGCTTTCGACTAACAATACTATTTTGTCATTAACAAGCTGGCCTGAAGAATTACAAGTAATAGTAGAAAGCTTACTTGAGCAGTTTGAACTAGCCTTAAATAGCATTCCAGAAAATTCCTTATCTCTTAATCATAAAGCCCTGATTAAAGTCGGTATGTACCACGGTGCGTTTGAGCAAGAAGAAGATGCGACAGATTGGTTAACCCCTTTTCACCCATTGGTGTTGAGTTATTTATTGCAACTAGTGAAGCAAAATAATGACGGTAATAAAGTTATAGGCAAGCTGCCCAAAGTCACCATTGATAAATTGACGCCAGCAGGACTTCTTCCAGTTGTTTATGATGCTAACTATGATTACGCATATAGCAAGCCTGCTTCGGCAAATAGACTGTGGTTGCAAATAGTACCGCAGAAGCAAAGTAATCAAAGTTATGTAGCTAAATTAGTACAAGAAAAACTGCATGATTTCATTGACTGCTTTAACATGTTATTTGAGAGAAATCAGAGTACACCAGTACTAATAAATTCAATACATAACCAAAAAAATGAATATGTGTTTGAAGGCATAATTGATTACTATCGCCGAAATAAAGAACAGGCACTTCGAATTCATATTACTCTTTATGATGACAGGCTACACAACACAGCGTTTGATACATTCTCAGAACCCACAGATATTAGTGTACTTAGGAAGCTAGTACGAAAGAAAGAAAGCGAAAAAGTAGACGAAACAGATGCTTTGATCAATCTTGTGAAGAGTAAACTCATTTACAGTAAGCAGGTTAATCAAGAAAATTATGCATATGCACACATTTCATTTTTTAAAAACAATGAAAAAGTTAAGCTTGTCGACAAAACTGCTAATAGCGCCAACACAGGTGTTGGTTGTAATGGTTTAATAGCAGGTGAAGCATCGTATTTAGAGAATGAAAACTATTACACAGGTTTCGGTGTAAAAGGACTTGAAAAGTTAAGTACGCCAGTAATGTTTGCACTGAAATATAATAGTTTGTTTAAGCCTTTTCGCGATAATACCGCGAGTTATAATCCATCTATTGTCCCAGCCTTGGCTGTCAAAGATACATTTAGGCAGTCATTAAATTCCATATATTCATCAAGTATATGGACATGCATAGTAGATCCAAAAGTAACACTAGAATTTTTTGATGATAAAGATACTATTCTGATTCATTACTCTGATAAGTACACAAATTGTACTGGCTATGATGCGATTACTATCTCTACTAAGACTGATTTATATCGTGGCTTGTTGAAAGAATCCTCAACAGAATTGGTTAATTCATTTAATGCAATTAGTGGTCAGTGGTTACTAGATGTCGTTAAAACAGCGAATAAACCACAAACAGTCAGCGTTCAAAACCAATTAAAAGAGAAACAAGGCATTGTTGCTGCCTATAAATTCGCTTCAGGCCTTTTGGCGAAAAGTGACATTACATGGGTTCCTTTATCTATAGCCGAGTTAATTAGAGTAACAGGGAATTTGGGCTTAAAAATATCTGAGTCTGATTTTTCTGCTCGCTTGCAGAATAAAAAGCATAAAGTGATGAGCGATGATTTATTGCTTGTTGGTTTCAAGCAAAACCAGATGTACTTACTACCACTTGAAGTAAAAACTCGCGAAACTGGGAATGACTTTAGTAAAGCAATAGCTCAAGCAGTCGAACTAAAAGCGTTTATGAGTAATTTACTCTCGGGTAATGATTTAAAAGCGCAAATATACCGTACGCTATTTGTGCAGCACGTGTTTGCGCAAGTAGAGCGCTTTGAGTTATATAAGCTTTTTCCAGAAAATTACTTTGAAACACTCGTAAGTAATAAGGAGTGTTATCAGCAAGGTCAGTTTGAATTATGTGATGTTGAAGGTTATGTTGATGGCTTTGCTATAGCGTTTAAAAACGACTTGAAAACAGCTAGAACGAACCCTAAAGTTGATGATACCACTAACATACTTACAATTGAGATTTCATTTGGCTGGATGCGCTTCTTACAAAGTAATTCAATTGAGTTAATTAATGAAAAATTAACTATTAGCCACGAGTTGCCTGAGTTAAGCAAATACATATTATTTAATACTGCTCCGATTTTGATAGACTGTCCAAGTTTGGTTACAAGTGAAGAGATTAACGAAGAAAGTAACATTAAAGAAATTGAAGATGTGCAACTTGATAGCGAAGACAGCAACAATTTAGAAAGCAGTGAAGAAGCGGCTCTTACGTGGAATGCACAGTTTGGCTATCCAAAGGAGTTTGAAGAATTAATTTCTTTACTATGTGAATGCTTAAAGTGTGATTTAACTAAAGAAGACCTTTTTGCACTTACCGAAAGTAATTTTTTGGGTTTAGTAAACAACGATAGTACTTATTTGTTACCTTTCTATAGGTTAAAAGACTTTCTTAAAAACTCAACTCAAGCAAAAACCAAAACGAGTGACGTATTTCTTAAAGATTTACATATTGACCAAGAATTTAATGCTCTGGCTAACTTTATTATTCGTTCATTTGGTAAAGAAGTTACAGTTGAGCAAGTTACCGAGTTAAAAGAAACTCAAATGTTAGCACTAAATGGCTTTGGTAAAGGGAAGCTAGCTAAATTCAATGAATTTAAGCAAAAGTTAACTGAGGATACATTTGCTGTTGCTGCCAGCGATGAAGACACATTATTAATAGAAGATTACGATATTGACTTAGCAAGTTTAGAAACAGAGGTAATGAATAGTTTACAAAGCTATTTAGAAATAGCTAAGGACCGTGATAAACAGGTTTTTACTCGTAGGTTAGGTATAAACACGCCGAGTGATACCCTAGAAGAGATAGGGCAATACTTTGGTGTAACAAGAGAGCGTATTAGGCAAATAGAAGCCAAAGCTAAAAAAAGCTTTCTCTCTAAGCTAACTGTATCTCAAAAAGTAATTAAAGCAGTTGTGCAATCTAACCTAAGTGAACTGCGTGAGCCTTTATTTCCTCAATTAAGACAAAATTTTACCAACCAAAAACAGTTTTATATGTTTTTAGAGCTTTGTTGTGGACTCGAAGAAAGCGAAATTCAGTTCATTACAAATCCTTCATTATCTAGAGATGTTTTAAACGATTTTTGGATAGCTAACAAGTCACCAGCACTACTTGAAGATTTGATTTGGTATGTGCATGAAACTGCTGATATTGATTTGGCTGTTGCTGAAAATCAAATTTTAAGATGGCACGAAGAACAATATTTAGACTTGGTCGGTGAGTATGTAACACCATTAAAGTTACCAAAAGTGGAAGCAGTAACAAATACCTTATTAGAATTTCCTGGAGGGGTCACTTGGCAGGTCTTACAGAAGCAAATTGCAGAAAAAAACATTTGCATTACACCAATAACTCTCGATAAACCTGAAAATGCAATAGGGTATGCTTGTGATCGTGACTACATTTACCAAAGCGAATATCGTACATATAGGCATCTAAAATTTTTAGATTTAAGCTCAGATGAGATAAGTCACATCTTAAATATGGTTAAATCTAAACTACAAGAATTTTCATATATCAAAAGAAGTTCAGTTAATTTACAGGTTGATGTCTATGACCAAAGTCGTTTTGCACATGGTTACTATGTTGTTAGGTATGTAGTTAGAAATTTTGGCGAAAGAGAGGGGATCTTCTTTAATGGTAAATCACAAACAGATACAGTCAGTTTGGATGAAAATTTTAGTTTAGCTTCTCAAAAGTCTGTATTGGAAGAGCTATATAGACAAAGTCTTGAACCCTTAACTAAAAATGACGTTGCGGCAAAGATTCGCAGCAAATCCTTAGGGCATGCGGCATTCTATATTGATAAACTATTAACTGAAGGTGTAATTGTCCGTGTTGATGAAACCCACTTTGCACACGTCGAGAATGCTTTTAACGATTACAATATTGAAGAAATTATGCAGCATGCAGCTGTATTTATTGAAAGAGAAATAGACATTATTGAAGGGGAAAGCTTACAAATCTACTTAAACCGTAAGTTAGAACTTCAACTAAACAAATACTTTTATATTTCTTTGTTAAAAGTACATAGTAATGACTTTGGGTTAAATCTTTATTTTGTTCAAAACTTAGTGTCAAAAGTTGAGTTACAAGAAAAGGGCTTAGCTGATTTTTGCCGTCAAGCATTCCTTTTAACCGATTCAAATGCCGTAGCAATTGAATGGGTTAAAACAAAAATTTGTGTATACGATCATGTTGTAAAGCGCGCATTAAGCCAAGTTGCCAATTCGACCAAACGCGAGCAAACCGAAGGCCACACTTCAGAGGCTCAGCAGCAAGGTAATGTGCTTGATAGCAAGATTATCGAGGCAGAAAGCCACAAGTTAGAGCATTCTGAAATTGAGGCACCTCAAGCGCACGATCAAGAAATTATCCTCGATAGCACTCAAAGCAATGTTGAGCAACATACTCTTGAGCGCACTAGAGTCCTAATTGGTAGAGACTTAGTTACCAGCGAAGATATTTATTGGGAATATGGTAATGAGGCACTTGCAAATAGGCATCTAATTGTTTTTGGGCGTTCAGGACAAGGTAAAACCTATTGTATACAGGCACTTTTAAGTGAGCTTGCTAGAGCGCATATAAATTCATTAGTTATAGATTACACAAATGGCTTTTTACCAGCGCATTTAGAAAAAGAATTTAAGCAATTAGTTAATCCTAAAACTGATTTAATTGCACACGCACCGATAGATTTAAATCCATTTAAAAAGCAAAAAAGTGTTATTGCAGGCTTTGAACTCAAAGATAAAGCACACGATGTTGCAACGCGTGTTGCATCTGTATTTAATTCTGTTTTTTCAAGTATTGGCGAGCAGCAATTACCAACACTAATAAGAGTTATTGAAGAGGGTATTGAGCTTTATGGTGCAGATTATAGCTTTATTAAAATGCTCAAAGAACTGGAAGAATACGATGCTACTGGTGCTAAGCTTGCAAATAAACTAATGCCAATTGTAAAAGCCAATATTTTTGCATGTAAAGATAATGAAAATGGTTGGCAGGCAATATTTCAAGATAGAGAGTCGCTGTGCCGGTTGATTCAAATGGCAACACTTTCTAGAGATGTTTGGCGTGCTGCGACGGAGTTTATACTTTGGGATTTATATTCTCATGCGTGCTTACAGGGTGATAAAAATAAGCCTCTACCTGTAGTATTAGATGAAGTGCAAAACTTAGATCATCGCCTCGATAGTCCACTAGCAAAAATGCTTACAGAAGGGCGAAAATATGGTTTATCGCTTATTCTAGCAACTCAAACACTCAGTAACTTAAAGAAAGAAGAGCAAGATAGATTATTTCAGGCTGCACATAAGCTATTTTTTTCACCAGCTGAGACAGAAGCCGATAGTTATGCAAAATTACTAGAACAAGCGGTCCCTGGTACGAATAAAAAATATTGGGCTGATGAACTTGCCTCTTTGCAAAAAGGCGAATGTATTTCCGTTGGCCTTTATAAAGATCAAAACGGGTTCATAAAGCAAGGAGCTAAAAAAGTACAGATTACGTCATTGGGTGAGAGATTATGACGCCTAATGAACTGCGAGTAGCTATATTGGGTGTTAAGCGTTGGATTCGGGGTGACGAACGTGCGCCTAATAAACCACTCATGATGGCCTATGCAATTGCAAAGTACATTCAAGGTCATGGGCAAATGTTTAGCTACGAAGATGAAGTTGATAGAGACGTCCATCTTTTACTTAAGCGTTTTGGCCCTTCACGAAAGGCTTATCACCCAGAATATCCTTTTTGGCGTTTATTTAATGATGGGATATGGCGTTTGGATAATGCAGAGGAGTGTATTCCAAGAAGTAGTAATACAGACGCTAAAAAATCTGAGTTAATAAAGCACCAAGTAACAGGTGGCTTTAGTGATGAAATTTATGAATTACTACAAAACGATACACAACTTGCTATAGAGCTACTAGAAACAATACTTTCAGAAAGTTTTCCTGAAAGTATTGTACCTGAAATTACAGCTCAACTCGGCTTAGAGTTTACTTTTAAACAAGTACAAAAACGTGATCCTAATTTTAGGCGAGAAGTACTCAATGCCTACAACGGGAAATGTGCGATTTGCGGGTTTGATGCGCGCATAAATGACGATTTATTTGCTCTTGAAGCTGCGCATATAAAATGGAAGCAGTTTAATGGTCCATGCGGAGTAAATAATGGCTTGGCGCTTTGTGTAATTCATCATAAGGCACTAGATAAAGGGGTTATTGGATTCAATAGTGATTTTGATTTAATTCTTTCTAGTAGTTTGAATGGTGGGGAAATGGTTGAGCGTTTCTTTTTCGAATATAGTGGAAAAAAACTCATTTTACCTAGACAAAGTAAGTACTATCCTAGTGTTAGTTTTCTAGAGTGGCATAATAGGGAGGTGTTCAAAAAATGAACCGAAATTTAAGCCCTGAGTTTAGAGAGCTACTTACTAATCATAAAAAAACTTTTATTGAAGTATTTTGGATGACTTTAGCTTCAGTATTTCCTGTATTACTGACTTGGCTATTTTTATATTTACAAAGAGAGAAAATTTCTTTTGAAAACCTTGTCTTAGTGGTTTTTTTAGAGGGACCTATTTTTGCTTATGTTGCCACATTATTAGCACCTTTTTTATTTCTACTTGCTAAGGTCTTAACTGGAAAAAAAGAAGTAAAAGTGTCTTTTGGTGGTCTGACGCTATTTTTGGCAATTTTTTTGGTCGGCCACGCCCCGGCCAGC
>CAJXIT010000164.1 GCA_913054055.1 uncultured Thalassolituus sp. | reverse complement strand
GGGCCATGGCATGCAGATCATCATTGAAAGACGACAGGCTATGAATTAATTCGTTACTGGATTCTTCCATGCGCTCTAAATACTGTAATTTATCTTGAACACTTTTGTTTTTAATGGACTTTAATGCTTCGTACGCGGATGTGTGCATGCTTATTAAATGAGGTTCAAAATTACGGTAGCTTTGAAGCTTACCAAATGTACTGAACCCTAGACCTTGATAAAACCATTTACCCAATCGGCTACCAGAGTGATCTTTAATTTGTTCCATTAACTCTTCAGTAACAGAGCCTGTGGCAATTAATTCATATACTCGAGATTTAAATACGGTCAGACTGAGCATCGCCATCTGAATGTAGCTTTCATTGGTGCTTCGTCCAATGATCAGATTCATGTTTCTTGAAAGATCCGTAATCAGTTTTACTGAAGATTCAATGGTACTTGTGGTCTCTTTTAAATTGGAAGCGTCCTCTCTGATGGAGTTGATCCCCTTTCCAATGCTTTCAATATAGTTATTGGTTTGATTGATAATGCCTGCAATTTCTTCCGTGGTATTACCAGTTTGTCCTGCCAGTGTTCTTACCTCATCTGCGACCACTGCAAAGCCTCGCCCTTGCTCTCCTGCGCGAGCCGCTTCTATGGCCGCATTTAAAGCAAGCAAATTTGTTTGGTCGCTGATGCCTTCAATTTGAGAAACACAGTCGTTAATCTTAGTGGCAGATTGGCTTAAATCACTCATTTGTTCGGCGGTGCTGCTGGCGCGGCTGTCAATTTGATTTAAGTTGGACCCAACTTGATTCAATATCACGCTAATTTGAGTAAAGGTGGCTTCGCTGTCCTTTAGTTTGGCACGCTCAGATCCAAGAATGTCGGCATTGTTGCTCACTAGGGAATGAATGTCGTTTACGCTTGAAACGGTTTTAAATAATAATTTGTTTAACTCCGTATTTTCAGACGCGATGTCACTGATATGATGGCGTAATTCATCTGCTGCTAGGCGTGCATTGTCAGCATTCAGTAGTTGATTGGATAGCGTATTGTTTTCATGCTCGAGCTGCGCCACCTGTTGCTTTAAGCGCTTTAACTCATCTTTGGCCCCAATACTGAGCAGGTGCTTTAATGGGCTGGCCATAGGAATTCTCTAGCGATCTCTTCTTTAAACCCTAGTTCATGAGAGCGTTTGTGCAAGAAAGGATGACGCTAAAAAAGTCATATATGACCAGTACTTACCTAGACCTAGGTAGGGGGAATTAAGTGCTCAGCCAATTGTGCTTTTAGTGCGCTATCAAGGGCCTTTGGCTTTTTTATTTGCCAGTCAAAATGAATCAAAGCGGCCTTGCCTTCAGCGCATAGTGTATTGTTTTGCCACACCTGCTGAATCACTATCATGGAGCTGGTGCCAATTTTCTCAAACCCGGTTTTGATCTCTACATGGGCATTCACAAATATTTCAGCTTTAAAATCCACTTCAATGCGGGCAATGATTAACGCCCATTTTTTAGGGTCTAGATCGGGTGTGAAGTAACGAAAAATAGGTTCTCGGGCTTTCTCGAACCAGTTAGGTATCACCGTATTATTGATATGGCCAAGGGCATCGGTTTCTGAAAAACGAGGTTCTATGATTTCTGTAAACATAATCAGCAACAATGGGAAGTAAGCGGACTATTTTACCTGAGTGTGGTGATTTTGTGATTGATGAGAAGCATCAGTTTGAGTGTCTTTTTGCTGTTTCTCTAACAGGGTTTTGGCCTGAGTAAAGTCCACAGTAAAGTCCACTTCCATGGCTTCTTGACTGGGGCGAATACCGCAGCAACCTCCTGTTACTGGCATTGGCTTAGCGCTGCCAAAATCTTGCTCGCTCATGATTTACTCCCGGGCTATTTAATGCGCAGTTGATCTCGGGTTTCTTGTTTTTTCTTTTCACTTTTTCGCAGCATGACATACACCGCGCCAGTGCCACCATGTTGAGGTTGGCAGCTATGGAAAGCCAGTACATCATCCAGTTGAGGCAGCCATTTATTAACCCAGCTTTTCAATAAAGCAGGTACCGTTTCTTTTTCACCTTTTCCATGCAAAATCATAAGGTTACGTAGGTCGTATTTCATGCCATCTTCGATGAACTGGAACACTTCTTTGCGGGCTTGCTCCACGGTTCTTTTGTGTAAGTCTAAGCGTGCATCGATCTGGTATTTGCCTAGGCGAAATTTACGGAATACGCCGTCTTGTAAACCATTGCTGCGGTACGAAAGAATGTCGTAGGGTTTTACCATGTCCACATGGTCGTCGCTTAGATGGTTTTTGTCTTGTTCGACTTCGGCAGTTGCGGCCTGGCGACGAGCCGCGATGGTGTGGCTGTCTTGTTTATTTTTATTGATGTCTATGCGCTTTTCAACGGCCAGTGGAGTGACATCGCCCATGGCGGCTTTAAAGTCTGAAAAATCGTCCATGAGGCGCCTCGCTATATTTAACTGGTAACGATAGGCCAATTATACCCAGTCTCCAGCCAACTTCTAAAGTGGAAAGTGGCTATGAGCGGCTATTTTTCTTGGGGTAATAAAATCATGGGGTCAACACGAGCGTTGTTGAGACTCAGGGACCAGTGCAGGTGAGGCCCTGTTACGCGGCCAGTGGCACCGACTTTGCCCAAAATGTCGCCTTTATTCAGGTGATCACCTTGCTTCACTCCAATTTCACTTAAGTGGCAAAACATACTGATCATGCCTTGGCCGTGGTCCACATAGACCACGTTGCCATTAAAGAAGAAGTTACCCGTTAATACCACTTTCCCTTCTGAAGGGGCTTTAATAGGCGTGCCTGTGGGTGCGGCAATATCCAATCCACTATGTGGATTTCTAGGCTCGTCATTAAAAAACCGCTTGAGCCCAAACGGACTTGAATACGGCCCTTCAACGGGTTTTAGCATGGCTAAATCAGGGGTTTGAAGTGCATCAAAGTGTTTGAAAGCTTTGATGGCTTTGGCTTTTTCGCCCCTATGTCGGGCTAGGTCTTCTGGACTGAGATCGATGTGTTTGCGGGTTTTCAGGGTGATGCGCTGTTCAGGGTAATCTTTGTGGTTTACCTGAAAGCTGACAGGTTTGCTGTTCACCTTAATGTTGTGTTTACCCGGTTTTATTGAAAGAGGTAGGCCCACAATGGCATGCCAAATATTGCCTTCTTGAATCACGGCCACAGGGCGTTTTTTATACTCTACATTAGGTTGTGTAGAATGATCGGGCAGGGCGATCACCATGATGCCCCCAGGCACTGGGCGAGAGTTTGGCAATGCCAAGGATATGGCCGACGATCCAAGGGTTAGGAAAAAAACCAAGCTGAGTAAAATAGGGTGCTGCTTATTCATTAAATGTCTCTTTGTTTATTTAGATTCATCGTCATACACATCCGTCACCGAACAGCTTAGTTTGCCTTGATGCAGTTGGGCATACAGGGTTTCGCCTTTTTTCACTTGTTGGCTATTTCGAATGGCTTGGCCCTTGTCATTGGTCACAATGGCGTAACCTCTGCCCAGAGTATTTAACGGGCTGACAGCGTTCAATACTTCCGCTTGTCTGCCTAGTTTATTGTTTAGGGCTTGCAGTTGGAGCTCGATGGCATGCTGCATGCGCTGCTGCAATTGGCGGAGGGTTTGCTGCATCATGGCTAACTGCTTATCAGGTTTCTTGCTTTGCAGGCGGTGATTGAGATGGGTGAGAACGGTATTCCACTGGCTCAGTTGCTGTTGCATGCTGTTATGTAGCCGCATTTGTGCCATGTCTAGGCGCTGCATGTTTTCTTGCAATTTGTCTTTTGGATGACGCAAGCGTTTAACCAATTGCAGTAATTGAAAACGCTGCTGAGCAATCCGATTTTGCGTAATACGGATAAGAGAGCGTTCTAATTGCTCAAAGCGTCCTAACCACTCAAAGCGATCAGGGCTGACTACTTCGGCTGCGGCAGAAGGGGTGGCTGCTCGTAGGTCCGCCACATAGTCACTGATAGAGACATCCACTTCGTGCCCCACGGCGCTGATAATTGGGATTTGGCTGTTAAAAATACTGCGGGCCACCACTTCTTCATTAAATGGCCAAAGGTCTTCTAGCGAGCCACCGCCACGGCCAACGATCAATACATCACACACTTGGTCTTGATTAGCACGCTCTATGGCTTGAGCGATTTGACCTGCCGCCACTTCCCCTTGCACTTGAGTGGGATAAATGGAAACGGGTAAGTTAGGAAAGCGTCGCTTTAAAACCGATAAAATATCTTTAATGGCGGCGCCTGTGGGGCTGGTGACGACACCCAAATGTTGAGGGTGTTTGGGTAAAGGTTGTTTATGGTCGGGATTAAATAGGCCTTCTTGGTGTAAGCGCATTTTTAGTTGCTCAAAGGCTATTTTTAGCGCCCCTTCGCCAGCGCTTTGCATGCCATTCACAATTAATTGGTAATCACCGCGGGCCTCGTATAAACCCACCGATGCATTAATGAGTACTTGCTCACCTTCCTTTGGAATGAACTTTAAGTATTGAGTGCGGCTTTTGAACATGGCACAGCGCACTTGGGCGCGCTGGTCTTTCAGGGTGAAGTACCAGTGACCGCTTGCAGGACGAGATAAGTTACTGATCTCTCCGGTTACCTGCACATTATGTAGGTAAGTTTCCAATAACTCTTTGCTTTGACGGTTAAGCTGGCTAACGCTTAAAACGGCAGATTGTTTGCCAGATGGCTGCATAATAGAACTAATAATAAACTATGAAAGATTAACGTATGAGGTCAGTTTACAACGTATAGAGGAAATTAACGATAGCCGTTATCTGCAATAGGTTTTATGTTTTAACGTTCATTTTGTGGGCTGCTTCCTATTAATTTGTCGTTTTTTTACTGTCCAATATTTTTTTTAAAAAATTACTAGACACGCCCCCTGCATATGGTTCTATACTGACTTGAGCAATTCAATATGAGATTGCTTTATTGTTCTCAAGAATAAGGATCGATTCATGAAAAAATTTATCGCTGGTGCTGCATTAGCTGTAGCTGCTTCAACTTCTTTTGCTAGCCCTGCAGGTTGTGGTTTGGGTACGGCTGTCGTATTCCCTGATGCCAACGAATGGTATGAGCATGTAATGGCTGCAACGACTAACGGTACATCAGGCAACCAAACATTTGGTATGACGTCTGGTACTTTAGGCTGTGAAGCTGCAAATGGCCCACTTAAATTAGCGCAAATCTTCATGGATCAAAACATGGAGCAACTTGCTGCTGATGCTTCTCGTGGTCAAGGCGAATCTTTAGATGCGCTTTCTACTTTAAACGGTGTAGAAGCGTCTGATAAAGCTGAATTTACTAAAGCGCTAAAAACTAACTTTGATGCCATCTTTGTTAGCACTTCAGCAACATCTGCAGACGCATACCAAGCTATGGTAAGCGTTATGGAGCAAAATGCTGAATTGTCTAAATACTTAGGCTAATTTAAAGATTGAATAGTTAACACTTCGTTAACATTATTCATGTTGTTGTAAAATAAAGGGTGTTAGGATAATTTCTAATGCCCTTTATTGTTTTTATATAAGAATAAATATGTTGAAAGGAATCTGCCGCAGTGCCTCTTCTGTGGTTCGTAACACTCTGTTATTGCTGTTTGTCTTTTTTTCTGTCGGTCTACAGGCTGATGAAAGTCCCTTGATCATACTTGATGCCCATGTGCCACAGTCTAAATTAGATCAAATCAGCGAGCACCCTCAATGGCTAGCGTTATTACATTATCAAAAACAAGGAATCATCGAACGTATTTATAGTGAGGTGGACGATGAACGCTTTTTTTATTCTGAGAAAGGAAAGACTGACGCCCGTTTAGAATTGATTGCAAACTTGAAAGAATTTGAAAAAAACGAAAGCGGTGACGAATCTATATACTGCCGATTTCCAGCACGCTTGTATTTTCTGCAAGAAAATATGCCAGAGCTGCAATTAAAAAATAAAAACTGTGACATTTATGATGATTGGTATGAGGATGTACAAGGGGATGAATTATTTCTAATATTTCCTGCATCCTATATGAACAGCCCATCTTCTATGTTTGGTCATACTCTATTGCGTTTAGATGGCAAGCAAGGCCATAAGCTTTTATCGTCAGCCATTAATTTTGCAGCATTCACAGACCCCAGTGATGACGAGTTAACCTTTACCGTGAAAGGGTTAACAGGTGGCTACCCTGGGTACGTGTCACTGGTCCCGTATTATGAAAAAGTAAATGAATATAATCACATTGAAAGCCGAGATATTTGGGAGTACAAACTGGATTTATCTGCTGAGGATGTTCAATTATTTACCCGCCATATTTGGGAGCTTAACGAAATTCGGTTTGATTACTACTTTGTAGATGAAAACTGTTCATACCGTCTGTTAACACTATTAAATGTGCTAAACCCTAGCTGGAATCTTCCTCAGGGATTCGGTGCGCGAACGGTGCCCACAGATACAATCAGAGTCTTGCAAAAACATAACTTAATTGCGGATGTGGCTTATCGCCCTTCAAAAACCAGCAAGATAGACGATCAGAGATTACAGCTGGATGTGTTTTTAAGGAAAACGGCTAGAGATATTGCCGATAGCCCTTCTGTAGTGAGTATGGAGCCTCGCTTTACTTCCCTGTCAGCTCAAGAGCAATCACAAGTGTTGGAGCTGGCTTATGATTATAACCGTTATTTAAATCTTAAAGAAAAAGTGACGGATCCAGATTTGCAAAAACGCAGTTTCAAGCTGTTGTCCCTAAGATCTAAAGTGAATTTCTCTGATGCGGCTTTTGAAAAAGTTAAGGTACCGCGGGTTCGAGATGAACAAGGACATGCTACCTACCGTAGTGTGCTTTCAGGTGGCTTGGTATCCGATCAAACCTATGCCGAGTTGGGCATGAGGATTAATTACCATGACTGGTTAGATTCGTTATCTGGATATCGTGCAGGCGCTCAAATTGAAATGGGTAATATTCGTTTTAGGGCCACAGAAGATGATCTCAAGCTCCAGCATTTTGATGTGATCAGTATTCGTTCTCTAGGGCCTAGGAATTTATTTAGCCAGCCAGTTAGTTGGCAGGTTAATGGCGGTTATGAACGCTGGATCAGTGACGGGCAGGGGCATAGCCAATTGCGATTAGCAGGCGGCTTGGCTTATCAATTTGGACCCGGTGTGGCTTATGGTATGGGTGTGGCTCAGTTAGCATATGGTGATCGATATCAAGGCCATTTACGTTTAGGCGTGGGCCCAGAAGTGGGCTATTTGATTCAAAAAGAAAAATTTAATGTGTGGGGTAGTGTAGAGCACTTACAAACCATAGATGAATCCTCTGATAGCCAGAATTATAAATTGTCGGCCACTTATACCTTAAGTACAAATAGGCAGTTACGTGTGGAGTGGCAGCAGCAAGCTTGGATGGAGCATTCTGAAAATGATGTGCGGGTTAGCTATGTTATTTACCATTAACAGAGTTTACCGCTTTATTGTATTGGCTGCATTTTGCACCTGTGTGTCGGGTTGTAGCTTAACGTCACTGATGTTTTATCCATTTAAAGTGATGCCAATGACACCCGATAAGTTAGGTATGAGCTATGAAGAAGTGCATCATACCAGTGCTGATGGCACCCAATTAGTTAGCTGGTGGCTACCCGCTCAATCAAAGCAAGGTG
Organism: uncultured Thalassolituus sp.; assembly: GCA_913054055.1. GTDB lineage: Bacteria > Pseudomonadota > Gammaproteobacteria > Pseudomonadales > Oceanobacteraceae > Bermanella. The sequence goes on along the minus strand of CAJXIT010000164.1, from coordinate 119 downwards.
AGCCCATCCCAGCAAAAGGCTCTGTTTTATTTTTGCATGGGAATGCTCAAAACATTAGCTACCACCAATTCAATGTGAATTGGCTTCCTGCTCAGGGCTACAATGTGTTTTTACTGGGT
>CAJXIT010000163.1 GCA_913054055.1 uncultured Thalassolituus sp. | reverse complement strand
GCGCAAGCGCCCTCCCACATAGATAACTATTAATACTTCTTACCAACAAAAACGGCGCTATTAAGCGCCGTTTTCGATGATTGCATTTAAGTATTACGCTTACTTAAATGTATTCTTAGCAATAAACGCCTGAACATCTGCAAGGTCTGCAGGTAATACGTCTAAACGCTCTTCACGCTCCATCAAGTCTGTTAGGTGATGTGGAAGATCTGGGTGTGCATAACCTGCACGTTCCACTGCTTCTTCAAACTTAACAGGGTGCGCTGTGCCCAATGTAATCATTGGAATGTTTTTATTGCGGCGAACTTCACGAGCGGCTTTTACACCAATGGCTGTATGAGGGTCTAACAAGTAACCGGTTTCATCGTAAACTTCTTGCATGGTCTGCACCGTTGCATCTTCGCCTACTGCGTAACTATCAAACGTTTCACGAGCTTTTGCTAGTTTTGCTTCGTCTAAAGACACAACATCTTTTTTAGCATTCATGCGGCCCATTAGTTCAGCCAATTGAGCACCATCACGATCATAAAGATCAAACAACAAACGTTCAAAGTTTGAAGAAACCGCAATGTCCATTGAAGGCGTGATAGTGTGCTCTAACGCGTGCACTTCATATTTGTTTTTGCTCATTAAACGGTGCAGCACATCGTTTTTGTTTGTAGCAATGATTAATTGCTCAATTGGCAAGCCCATTTTTTTCGCCATGTAACCGGCAAAAATATCACCAAAGTTACCAGTAGGCACTGAGTACGCCATTGGGCGAACCGGCCCACCAAGATTCAGTGAAGAATAGAAGTAGTAAACGATCTGGGACATGATGCGTGCCCAGTTAATGCTGTTTACTGCCACAAGCTTGCGCTCACCTTTTAAGAAAGACTGATCACCAAAGCTGGCTTTCACCATGTCTTGTGCTTGGTCAAAGTTACCTTCGATGGCGATGTTATAAATGTTATCGCCTTTTACCGTTGTCATTTGACGACGCTGAACTTCAGATACTTTACCGTGTGGATGCAGAATAAAGATATCTACGTTACGGCATGCTTTAGTGCCTTCAATGGCAGCTGAACCGGTATCACCTGAAGTGGCACCCATGATCACAACTTTTTCGTGACGACGTTCTAATACGTAATCCAATAGGCGACCTAACGTTTGCAATGCAAAATCTTTAAACGCTAACGTTGGGCCGTGGAACAATTCTAAAACGTATTCGTTGTGATCGATTTGCTGTAAAGGTGCTACCGCTTTGTGTGCAAAGCCACCGTACACTTCATCAAGGATCTTTTTAAGGTCTGCTGTTTCAACACAGCCTTCTACGAATGGGTAAATGATTTTGTGTGCAAGTTCCGCGTACGGAAGGTCACGCATGCTTTCAATTTCAGCCGGGCTGAATTTAGGCACGTCTTTTGGCACATACAAACCGCCGTCTTCTGCAAGACCGGTTAGTAGTACTTCTTCAAATGTTAGCTCAGGTGCATTACCGCGAGTAGAGATATATTTCATCATAATCTTTGGTCCTATTATCGACCGACTTTTTCAAAGTCTTTCAAATCTGAATTATTCTTAAAACTTGTTTCAGCTTGCTGCTGGATATTGTTAGTACAAGGCGGAAGCGCGGAGTTTATAAGTTATAAATGAGCACTTCCAACACCGTAATGGCAATATCCAGCAGTAAGATTAAATTAGTTTAAGTGTTCAACACGGATACGAGTGACACTTCCGTTAATATCACCAGACGCTTCAATTTCAGCAATGGCTTGATTCATGATTTTTTCTTGAACCTTATGGGTCAGCATAATAACCGGCACAAGAGTTTCGCCTTCAGCAGGCTCTTTTTGAATGATGGCTTCAATGTTGATGCCTTTATTGCTCAAGATGCTTGCAACATTCGCCAGTACACCTGCTTTGTCTTGCGCCTGCATGCGTAAGTAGTAGCTGGTTTCCACTTCTTCAATTTCTAATACTTTCACGTCGTCTAACGTGTTGTATGAAAGTGGCGCCACTTTAATTTCACGGGCAATATCAATAATGTCTGCCACCACAGCTGACGCGGTTGGGCCCGCACCGGCACCAGGGCCGCAGAATAATGTGTCGTTTACTGCATCGCCTTTAACGGCAACCGCGTTCATTACCCCATCGACTTTAGCCACCATGTTTGTTTCAGGGATCAGTGTTGGGTGAACACGTAAATCGATGCCTTTTTCAGAGCGGGCTGAAATGCCTAGGTGTTTGATGCGGTAGCCAAGCTCTTCGGCGTACTCCACATCGTCACGAGTGATCTTGCTGATGCCTTCGGTAAAGCAGTTATCAAACTGCAATGGAATGCCGTAGGCAATGGAAGAAAGGATGGTCAGTTTGTGCGCGGCATCAATGCCTTCAACATCAAACGTTGGATCCGCTTCTGCGTAACCTAACTCTTGTGCTTCTTTCAATACGTCGGCGAAGTCACGACCTTTGTCGCGCATTTCAGTCAGAATAAAATTACCTGTACCGTTGATGATACCCGCAACACGCTCAATGTTGTTTGCTGCCAAGCCTTCACGTACTGCTTTAATGGCAGGAATACCGCCAGCAACACCTGCTTCATAACCCACTGTCACGCCTGCTTTATCAGCGGCGGCAAAAATTTCATCGCCGTGCACCGCAATCAATGCTTTGTTCGCGGTTACAACGTGCTTGCCGTTTTTGATGGCTTCTAGCACTAATTCTTTTGCTACGTCATAGCCGCCAATCAGTTCAACCACCACGTCTACATCTGGGTTGCGAGCCACATCAAAAATATCACGGGTTACATTGGTGTTTGATGTGTCGCAAGCAGGGTTATCACGACGAGCGCCTACTTGCTCAATAATAATTTCGCGACCACTACGACGAGCTATTTGCTCGGCGTTTTGTGTAAGAACGTTGAAAGTACCGCCACCGACAGTACCAAAGCCACATATACCTACTTTAACCGGTTTCACCAGATGGTCTCCGCAATCTTTGCTAATTTGCTATTTTTTAAGCCCTGATTTGACGTTCATCAGGTGCCTGTAATTTTGGGGGCTAAATGTAGCACATTTTAAGGGGATACGGGAGGTGCTGAGCAGGGGTTTAAGGACTGAAAAGTAAGGAATTGAATAAAGAAATACCCGCTTTAGCGGGTATTTAGAATAGTAAAATGCTTTGCTGCTAACTAAGACTTATATGCCTAGCTTTTTGGCTAGCTCGTCAGCAGGCAAATAACCCGGTAGCAATTCGCCAGACTCTAAAATAATCGCTGGCGTGCCGCGTACACCAAACTGAGCACCCAAGGCTAAATGAGCTTCAATAGGCGCTTTACAATCAAGGTTATCCTTAATAAAACCAGTTGCTTTAGCCTTAGTCATAGCGGCTTCACGGTCTTTATCACACCAAACGCTTTTAAGCTTTTTATACGAACCAGTAAACTTGGTACGCTTTTGGTCACTAAAAACACCCGCTCTTGGGTAAGCCAAATAACGAACCGTAATGCCCAGTTCGTTTAAGCGAGGAATTTCACGGTGCAGCTTACGACAGTAACCACAGTCCACATCGGTAAAGACACTGACAACGGCTTTTTGCTCACCCTTTCCTGGATAGACCACTAAATCTTTATTCTCTAATGCTTCCAAAAGAGATAAACGCTTCGAATCTGTGCGCTTAGCCGTTAGGTTTTCTAATCCATTTTCAGACGCTTGAAATAAAGAACCATAAACAAAATATTCACCATCTGGTGTGCTATACAAAACTTCACCGGATGTTAACTCAACCTCATAAAGCCCCTGGCTTCCAACGGCCGTGGCTGACTGCACAATCAAATTTGGCTGTGCTGCCTGTAGCTTCTTGGCAATGGCTTCTTCTGGTGACAATTCTGCGCTTACCGTTCCTGCTAGTAAAACAAGTGCCGCTGCCGCCGCACCTTTCAATAAAGACAACATGTGATTCTTCCAAAATGTAAGTATTACTCAATTAGAACATTGTTTAGGGGATAAGTTCCATAGGGGATTTTACCTTGCCCATGTTACAAGTCATCACCAAGGTATTGCTGAGAATATAGACGATCACAGGATTCGCTCGTACGAGGGCACACCCCTGCCCGATTCAGGCATAAAAAAACCCGCATATAGCGGGTTCTTTTTAAAGATTATTGAGTAAGAATTACTTCTTAGCCAATTTCTCTTTAATACGTGCAGATTTACCTGAACGCTCACGTAGGTAGTAAAGTTTCGACTGACGAACATCACCACGACGTTTCACTTCTACGCTATCGATTTGCTTGCTGTGCGCTTGGAAAGTACGCTCAACACCAACACCGCTAGAAATTTTACGAACAGTGAAAGAAGAGTTAAGGCCACGGTTACGACGTGCAATTACAACACCTTCGTACGCCTGTAGACGCTCACGGTTACCTTCTTTTACTTTAACTTGAACTACAACAGTATCACCGGCACCAAATTCTGGTAGGTCAGACTTTAACTGTGCAGACTCAATCGCCTGAATAATTTTGTTTTTGCTGCTCATGGCTAGCTCCTAAGTAATTACGAGATAGGTTCAAGTGTCGCCATGACCTTGAACTTCACGTATATATTCCTGCAAAAGCGATTGCTCAAGCTTGTTAAGCTCTCGCTTTTCCATCAGATCTGGCCTACGTTGCCAGGTCCTGCCCAGCGCCTGCTTTAGACGCCAGCGCTTAATCTTTTCATGGTTACCGCTAAGCAATACTTCTGGTACATCTAAGCCGTCAATATTTTCAGGCCTAGTGTAGTGCGGGCAATCTAGTAAGCCGTCGACAAACGAGTCTTCAACTGCACTTTGATCATGCCCTAGCACCTCTGGCACCAAGCGAATAATGCTATCCATTACCACCATGGCTGCCAGCTCACCGCCACTTAAAACATAGTCGCCAATGGAGATTTCCTCATCCACTTGCGTTTGAATCAAACGCTCGTCTATGCCTTCGTAGCGGCCAGAAATGAAGATCAAACTGTCTTCACTTGCTAGCTGTTGCGCCTTTTCTTGAGTCAGAGTCTGACCCTGAGGCGACAAGTAAATTACTTTACTGCTAGATCCGTTTTTGGCTTTTGCCGCGGCAATTGCTTGCTTTAACGGCTCAACCTTCATCAACATGCCTGGACCACCGCCATAAGGTCGATCGTCTACGGTTTGGTGCCTGTCGGTGGTGAAATCCCTTGGATTCCACGCTGTCACATCCACCATTCCGTTGCTAACTGCCCTACCGCTGATGCCGTAGTCAGTCAGAGCTTGGAACATCTCTGGAAATATTGAGATGATACCTAAGCGCATGATTAGAATTCCGGATCCCAATCAACACGAATAACGCCGTCTTCTAGGGAGATGTCTTGCAAACAATCATCTGTATAAGGCAGAAGACGTTCTTTTCCATCCAAACTACCTTTAAACGGCTTAACAACCATTACGTCGTTTGCGCCTGAATTAAACAGGTAGTCTACTTTCCCTAAAACCACATCGTCCGTGGTAACCACTAATAAACCTTCAAGTTGATAATAATAAAACTCGCCTTCTTCCGGCTCAGGTAGCGCATCTTTTAAGATGGCTATCTCACATTGCGCGTATTTCTGCGCTAATGTACGGTCTTGGCAATCATCCAGTGCGGCTACCAGCCCCTTACTTTGGGCCTTCCAGTCTCGCACCTTTACGGGTGTCCATTGGTTATTGATTTTCATTAACCAATTTTTGTAAGAGAATACATTCTCTTTCGGTTCGGTGTAGCTATACACCTTCACCCATCCTTTAATGCCAAATACGCCGGTTACTTTGCCGATAACGGCCAAATTTTCTGGGGTTTTAGTCATTAAAAGGTCTTATTACTATCTAATTTAAAGCTGCTATTAACCAGCTGCTTGTTGTTTCTTAGCTTCTTTAAGAAGCTTAGCAACACGTTCGCTAGGCTGAGCACCTTTAGAAACCCAGTATTCAACACGTTCTAGATCAACACGAAGTGTCTCTTCTGCGCCACGTGCAACAGGGTTAAAGAAACCTACACGTTCAATGAAGCGACCGTCACGTGGGAAACGCTGATCCGCTACAGATAAGTGATAAAAAGGACGTTTTTTAGAGCCAGTACGGGCTAAACGAATAACAACCATGACGTTTTCTCTTCTATTATGGGCAAGCGTTAATATGACTTACCGTTTAATTTTGCACCCCGCCAGACTCAGACATTGCCTAATTCATAGCCAGATACACTATTTGGGGCGCGTATTGTATAGGATGTGGGTAAGGGATGGAAGAGGAAAACCACGGTGTTTAAAAGGCACAAATAGAAAAGCCCTTATGTTTTACACAAGGGCTTTAAAAAGTGTGGCTGAATGCAGGTTATTTGAAAGGAAATCCGCCTGGACCGCCCATTCCTGGTGGCATCCCGCCACCGGGCATACCACCCGGGCCGCCTTGTCCGCCCATGCCTTTCATGGCGCCCATCATTTTACGCATACCGCCTTTGCCAGACATTTTTTTCATCATTTTAGACATTTGCTTGTGCTGTTTAAGCACACGGTTAATGTCTTGAATGGTGGTGCCTGAACCCGCTGCTATACGCTTTTTACGGCTGCCATTGATTTTATCTGGAAAAGCACGCTCTAACGGTGTCATTGAGTTGATCACAGCTTCCGTTTGGCCAAGCTGCTTTTCAGCAGCGTCCATTTGGCCCGCTGCGGCACCCATATTGCCCATACCCGGTAGCTTATCCATCATGCCCATCATGCCGCCCATGTTGTGCATTTGACCAAGCTGCTCACGGAAGTCTTCAAGGTCAAAGCCTTTTTTCTCTTTGAACTTCTTAGCGAGCTTCTCTGCTTTTTCGGTATCAACGTTTTTCTGTAAATCTTCAATAAGAGACAGTACGTCACCCATACCAAGGATACGAGAAGCAACACGATCAGGGTGGAAAGGTTCTAATGCGTCAGTTTTTTCACCAACACCCAAGAACTTAATTGGTTTACCAGTAATGTGACGAACAGATAGCGCAGCACCACCACGAGCATCACCATCCACTTTCGTTAAGATAACCCCCGTTAAAGGCAGTGTATCGCCAAAAGCTTTTGCTGTATTTGCCGCATCTTGACCTGTCATTGCATCAACAACGAACAGAGTTTCAACTGGCGTAATAGCAGTGTGAAGCTCTTTAATTTCCGTCATCATGTCTTCGTCAATCGCTAAACGACCAGCGGTATCGACAAGAAGTACGTCGTAGAATTTTTTCTTCGCGTGATCAATCGCGCCATTAGCAATATCAATTGGTTTTTGATCAGCAGACGATGGGAAGAAATCCACACCGACTTCAGATGCTAATGTTTCAAGCTGTTTAATTGCGGCTGGACGGTAAACATCGGCAGAAACAACCAAAACTTTCTTTTTATCACGCTCTGTTAATAGCTTAGAGAGCTTAGCGACACTGGTTGTTTTACCTGCACCTTGCAAACCAGCCATAAGAATAACAGCAGGTGGTTGAGCAGCTAAATCAAGAGCCTCGTTCGACTCTCCCATTACCGCTTCAAGTTCGGCTTGAACGATCTTAATGAATTCTTGACCAGGAGTTAGAGATTTAGAAACCTCGACTCCTACAGCACCCTCTTTTACACGCTTTACGAAATCACGTACAACAGGTAGTGCAACATCGGCTTCAAGAAGCGCCATACGAACTTCACGTAGCGTTTCTTTAATATTGTCTTCGGTCAAACGACCTTTACCGCTGATATTTTTCAGCGTTTTGGATAGACGATCCGTTAAATTATCAAACATAGTTTTCTCTTCGC
>CAJXIT010000162.1 GCA_913054055.1 uncultured Thalassolituus sp. | reverse complement strand
GCTCTTCCGATCTTTTAGGGTGATAGAGTAATCCGAACATATGCTGTAAATACATAATAGACCTTCACTTTTTTATGGCGTTTATTTAAAGCGGACCACTATCTCGCTCATTTGTATTTTGATGACACTAGAAAAATACAATCCAATACCATCCTTAAAGTTGTTTAAAATGTTAGGAGAATAACCCCAGTTAATAATGCATTTCCCTCCTTAAAATATGGTCAATATCAGATTAAAAAGCAATTAACCGCACATAATGATCCAATAACAAGGCTGCAAATAACCACATAATATAAACAATTGAGTATCTAAAGGTTTTACGTGCATTTTGGTTAGTTGGTTTACACCACATGGCATAAGTAAGCCATGTGAATCGGGCGTTAATATACGTCACCATTAATAGATAGATAAAACCCTGACTGCCCAATAAAACAGGAGCAATACTCACAATGCACAGCAACAAACAATATAGCCAAGCTTGAAACGCTGTAAAATCAATACCATGGGTCACAGGCATCATAGGTACTCCGGCTTTTTCATAATCGTCTTTTTTGTAAATCGCTAACGCCCAAAAATGTGGAGGAGTCCAAGTAAAAATAATTAAAACCCAAAGCAAAGCTTCTGGCCCTACTTGTCCGGTAACGGCTGTGTAGCCAAGTAGCGGTGGCATGGCCCCTGCTAACCCGCCTACCGTGATATTTTGTGGCGTTGCTGGCTTAAGCCACACACTGTAAATCACTCCATAAGCAAACATAGATGCCACTGAAAGTGCTGCGGTTAGTGGATTAAGTTGAAAATATAAAAGCGCGCTACCACTTGATAACAAAAGCATAGAAAATAAAAACGCCGACTCTGTACTCACTTTACCGCTGGCCACTGGCCTGCGTTTAGTACGTTCCATTTTTGTATCTCGGTAACGATCCACTAAATGATTTAATACCGCGCCGCTCATGGCACATCCCGCCACACCTAGTAGGGTATAAAGTAATTTAATAAACTGTATATCCAGGGAACTTGCCAGTAAAAAACCAACCATCACCGTAAACAGCATCACCAAAACCACATTAAACTTCGTCATGGCAAAGTAATCTTTAACGGTAGATGAGTAGCGATAACTGCGCTCCAACATGCTTACTTTTTCCATTCTCTTCTCCCGCAAATCTTATGTGATTAGGTTGTTAATTTAAGCCAGTAACTCTTCTGTAGGTGTATCTTTTTCATTTTCTATGGATTGGCTTGCCATGCCATTTAAACTGCTTAACCACAGCAACATCGCCACGGTATTATGTAAAAGCGCCAAACTTAATGGCAGTAAAAGAACTGCATTTAGTATGCCTAGAAAAATCTGTATCGATAAAAAGGCCAAAACGAAATTCAGTGATCGTCGCTGCCTATGTTGTTTATAGGCCAAGTAAAAAAACATCAGTACCACTGCTATTGCCCCTAAGCGATGAAGCCATTGAATGCCCATTCGCTGATGCATACCCAGCATGCCACCTAAATATTCATCCCCACTTACAAGCGGTGCGTCAAAAATAGAACGATCCATGTCTACCCAGTAACGTCCTTGGCAGGTGGGAAAATCTGGACAGGCTAATCCTGCGTACTGAGACGACGTCCATGCCCCCAGTGCCATCTGTAAAAAAACCACCAATGCAAAAGCGCTCCATACACTTTTAAAATTCGGTTCACGGTTACTTGTGAGCGTTCGCCAAATTAAAAATTGAGCACCCAATGTAATGGCGCCTCCCAATAAATGCGCGCTGACAACAGGGGGCCATAATCGTAATGTCACCGTCCACATGCCAAACATTCCCTGCAGGATGACCCAAAAAACCAAAAAGATACCCAGCCACCTAACCGCACCTAAATACCTTGGCCAAAGTAAAATGGCTTGAATCACAACACTTAATCCAAGTGCAGTGGCTGCATACCTGTGAATCATCTCGGCCCATGCTTTGGTTGAATCAAATTCCCATAAAGAAAATTGTGTCGCAGCTTCGTTTAATTGAGGGATGACTTGACCGTAACAGACAGGCCAATCAGGGCACCCTAAACCCGCGTCTAACAAACGCGTTAACGCACCAAGTGTGATAACGATCAGTGTGCAAACAATATTGATCAGTGCAAAACGACGCATTAAGCCCCTCCATGTTTCATAAGGGTTTTAAGGTCTTTTAATAATTTATAAGCACCATCTTCGTTAGCGCGATAACTTAATAACAACAATCCTGATTGATCTGCGATAAAGATCGCATCTTGTTCTAACTGAGCTTTTTCTGATTCTTGGCTTAGTATTAACGGAGTGATGACCAATTTATCTTGTCGTTTTCCCAGTGCCATTTTTACTCGACGTAAAAGGTTAATGAATTGATTGCAATTTTGATCGCAACGTTTATTCCACACTAATTGCCAGTGCCGGTTAGGATCAGGGGCCACATATTGCGTTTCACTTAACCAACTGCCTTTCGCATGATTCCCTAAGGAGTCTTTGTTTTCTAATAAAACCAAGGACACAGCAAATGGCGCGACTAAAACAGCAAACATTAATAATAGAGGGATGAATCTTTTCATGAGTTTTCTCCACGCTTGATACTGGCAACCAACCAAATAAATATTCCCGCAATGGCCAACAACCCCCATTGAATGGCATACCCCATGTGTCGATGATGACTTAAATAAGGCTGTGATTTAGGGAAAGGCGTCATTAAACCTGCGCCACTTTCTATGTGAAATATTTTTTGAGCAACAGGTTGATTCAAGATCAACTCAAAATGCTTGGCGTTGATAAACTGTATTCTTAAGTTCAAGGAATCTTGCAGGCTGTCATTAAGCAACAAAGGTTTAACATAATTTTTCGAATAACCGGATATCTTAACAACACCAGAAACTGGTTGAACCCTAGGCAATAGATCTCTATTTTGATAGGCAATGAATCCCCTATTAACTAAATAAATAGATTGCTCATATTTGAATGGGGTAATAACCCCATAGCCCGCTTTACCGTTTAGGGTTTGGTTATCTAAATAATGGGTATATTGATTGAGGTATTCTCCCTGCATATGGGAAACCTGAGCGATAGGAGTCATAAAAAATTGGGCTTTATTAAACTGCCAGCTTGCCGCGGCCAAACAAATACCTATACCCAATAACATAATTAAGCTATAAACAGGGTAAAGCTTTATTGACCAGCTTTCGCCATAACTAGAAAAAGGAGCTCGTAATATGCTCAAATTGCTTGTGATATTATTTTTATTATTTAGCATTGGCGCCCTCTTTTATGGTTTGTTTCACTTAGTAACAGCCAAACAGAGTTCAGTTAAAACTTATCAATCACTTAAATACCGAGTTATTTTTGCTATCTGCTGCATTATCTTCATGGCTTTATATTTCTTATTTGAAAGAACCTAGCCAGGTCACCCTGGCTTGATAAATAGTTATATGATTTTTAAATCACATAAACAAATGTAAATAGCAGCAACCACACCACGTCAACAAAATGCCAATACCACGCAGCCGCTTCAAAACCAAAATGATCATCCGGTGTAAAATGATCATTCTTAACTCGCCAATACATCACAAAAATCATAATCCCACCTAGCGTCACATGGGCACCATGAAAACCGGTTAGTAAAAAGAATGTTGATCCGTATATGCCACTGCTCATGGTTAAGTTTAAGTCATTGATGGCATGGCTATATTCATATATTTGAACACACATAAACGCCACACCAAGAATCAATGTCACCACTAACCACATCAAGGTGCCGCTTTTATCTTTTGCCCGTAAACAATGATGTGCCAAAGTGAGTGTCAAACTTGAAATGATTAATATAACCGTATTCACGAACGGTAATTTCCAAGCATCTATGGTACTCATGGCGCCAGGAAACTGCTGCATATCTGGTGTTTTTAATAGTGGCCAATGGGGTAAAAATCCCTCCCATAAAATATTACTGACACCTTTAGCACCCTCTCCACCTAACCAAGGAACAGCAAGTGTGCGTGCATAGAAAAGCGCTCCAAAAAATCCGGCAAAGAACATCACTTCAGAAAAAATAAACCAACCCATACTGATTCTAAAGCTTCGCTTCAGCTGGTCACTGTTAAGGCCACGCAAACCTTCATTCACCACCTCACCAAACCAACCAAACAACATGTATAGCATCAACAAGCCCGCTACAATCGCAAGCGCCACCGGGAAAAATCCCACCTGCCCTTGGCTACTTTGATGAATAATACTGGCCATTGAATAAATGGTAAGAAAAACAGCCACCGCACCAAAAATTGGCCAATGACTTTTTGCAGGAACATAATATCTAGGTGTTTCCAAGTTGCACCTCCGAGGCTCACTTAAATTCTATTATTACGACGATTCTTTTTTAATGACTTAAAATACTATCCGCTTTCAATTTCATAAATTCGATATGACAAAGACAAGTGATTCACATCACTGGGTGCCTTTGCACTCAGTGTGACTTGCAAAGGCAATCGAATACTGGAATTTGCTTCTATCAATTGATTGGTAAAGCAAAAGCATTCAATCTTTACTAAATATTCTGCCCATGCTCCTGGGGCCACACTGGGTACAGCCTGTATACTCACCGCTTGGTTTTGAGTATTGGTGATTTCATAGTACGTGGTGACCATTTTTCCTGATTCTAAATTCAACGATTTAAACTCAGGTGTAAATTGCCACTTATCGCGACTTTCAGGGTCTGATAAAAACTGTAATTTGGCAGTTTTTAATTCGGAATATTCAGATTCATCAAACCCGACACCCGATTCAAAAACCGTAAAATTTTTACCGTTCAATCCTGTCACGTCACAGAAAATGTCATACAAAGGAATAAGTGCAAAGCCGAAACCAAACATACCTATGGGTATTAAAGATAATTTCCATGGTGACAGCTTTTTCATATACACCTTCTTTGAATATTAATTATTTGACCACCGGTGGTTCTTGAAAAGTATGGTATGGCGCTGGGCTTGGTATATCCCATTCCAACCCTTCAGGTTTATCCCATACTTTATCCGTGGCCGCCTCACCTTCTTTTTTAACAACCGTTTTCCATAAATTGTAAATAAAGATTAGCTGACTCAACCCAAAAATGAATGCACCCACTGACACAATGGCATTAAACTCTGCAAACTGAAGGGCGTAATCAGGTATGCGTCGAGGCATACCTGCTAGGCCAACAAAATGCATAGGGAAAAACGTAATATTCACCCCAATAAAACTCATCCAAAAATGCCACTTACCTAATGACTCGTTATACATCCGGCCACACCATTTAGGGAGCCAGTAATACACAGCCGCCAAAATACTAAACAAGGCACCAGGCACCAGAACATAATGGAAATGCGCCACCACAAAATACGTGTCGTGATATTGGAAATCCGCCGGGGCAATCGCCAGCATTAATCCCGACAACCCGCCAATGGTAAATAACACAACAAACGCAATGGCAAATAGCATGGGGGTTTCAAACGTCATGGAACCTTTGAACATGGTGGTTACCCAGTTAAAGACCTTCACCCCTGTAGGCACTGCAATTAACATGGTGCTGTACATAAAGAATAGCTCACCTACTAAAGGCATTCCCACTGTAAACATGTGATGCGCCCATACAATAAAACTTAAAACAGCAATGGATGCCGTTGCCCACACCATTGAAGTGTAACCAAATAAAGGTTTGCGACTGAAGGTTGAAATAATATGAGAGACCACACCAAAAGCAGGTAGGATCATAATGTAAACTTCTGGATGGCCAAAGAACCAGAATACATGCTGGAACATAACGGGGTCACCGCCACCAGCCGCGTTAAAGAACGAGGTGCCAAAATGAATATCCATTAACATCATGGTGACCACACCGGCTAATACCGGCATCACCGCAATCAATAAAAATGCCGTAATCAACCAAGTCCATACAAATAAAGGCATCTTCATAAATGTCATACCAGGGGCACGCATATTAAAAATGGTGACGATCACATTCACCGCCCCCATGATAGAACTGATACCCATCATATGAACCGAAAATATAAAAAAGGTCACACTAGGGGGGGCGTAATCCGTTGATAAAGGTGCATAAAACGTCCAGCCAAAATTTGGGGCACCGCCATCCATAAACAAGGTGCAAAACAACATACCAAAAGCAAAAGGTAACAACCAAAATGACCAGTTATTGATTCGCGGTAACGCCATATCTGGCGCCCCCACCATCATAGGGACCAACCAATTCGCCAAGCCCACAAACGCTGGCATAATGGCACCAAACACCATAATCAAGCCATGCATGGTGGTCATTTGATTAAAGAAGTTTGGATCGACCAGTTGCAGTCCAGGTTGAAATAATTCAGCCCGAATCACAAAGGCCATGGTGCCGCCAACCAATAGTGCCACCAATGCAAACAGCAAATACATGGTGCCAATGTCTTTATGGTTGGTGGTATAAACCCAGCGTAATAAGCCTTTTTCTGGGCCGTGATGATCTGAAGAATGCTCTGACATAATCGCGCCCCTATTTATTTTCTTTAAATGATTTAACTTGTTTTGGAGTAGCAAAGTCGCCTTTTTTATTGCCCCAAGCATTTCGCTCGTAAGTGACAACCGCAGCAATATCACTGACACTTAACTGACTTCCGTAAGCTGCCATGGCAGTGCCTTTTTTACCGTTAACCACCACATCTAGATGATCATTGATATCGCCCAAAGCAATCTTGCTGTCTTTCAAGGCAGGGAATATTGGCGGCATGCCAGACCCATCTGGCTTATGACACGCTGCACAGTTAGTGCTATAAACTTTTTCACCTTGTGCCATGAGTTCTTCATAGCTCATATCTTTTATTTCACGCGCTGCTGCTTGTATTTTCGCTTGCTCTGTTACCCAAGCTTGATATTCATCTTGCTCAACCACTTTCACAACGATTGGCATGAAACCATGGCCTTTGCCACATAGCTCGGTACACTGACCGCGATAGATGCCCACTTTATCAACCTTTGTCCAAGCTTCGTTAATGAACCCCGGAATGGTGTCTTTTTTCACTGAGAGTTCAGGCACCCACCAAGAGTGAATCACATCTTCTGCTGTCATTAAAAATCGTACTTTAGTATTCACTGGAATCACCAGAGGGTTATCCACTTCTAATAAGTAGTTTTCATTTTTTTCAGCTTTGTTATCAATTTCATCTTGCGGGGTAGATAGATTTGAAAAGAAGTCTACTTCTTCTTTCACGTAGGTATAACGCCACTTCCATTGATAACCAGTTATCTGAATATCAATTTCAGCTTCGGTATTGTCATACATATCGATTAATGTTGACGTTGCTGGTATGGCCATCACCACCAAGATTACCAGCGGGATAATGGTCCAAATGATTTCAACCACAGTGCTTTCATGAAAATTGGCGGCTTGCGCGCCTCGGCTTTTTCGGTGGTAGATGATGCTGTAAAGCATGACGCCAAACACAATCACTGCAATCACAACACAAATATAAAAGATGGTCATGTGAAGTGAATGCACTTCTTGGCTGATTCGGGTCACACCTTCAGGTAAATTTAAACCCCATTCTGCAAATGCAGATAATGAAGAGGTCAACAAAAGAAAAGCAGATACAGCGGAAATTCCCATTCGAGTCATGGGTCCCCCTAAGGCTGATAGATTTTATACTTATTATTTTTTCTTACCTTCTATAGGAAAGCATATATGAATAAATTTCTATCCTCCTAACCCGCCAATTTTGGTCAGGCTTGGCCTAATTGGCAGAACCTTGTCGCATTTCTATTTACTTTTTAATTTCTAAAAATATATCTCTAAGAAT
>CAJXIT010000161.1 GCA_913054055.1 uncultured Thalassolituus sp. | reverse complement strand
AGCATTATTAGGCGGCTTTTGTGGCTTACTGTTTCTTGAGGAGCGCATGGATCTATTGCTTACCGGATTACGCAAGATGTTGGCCGATGAGCTTTGGTTTGATAGACCTTTGCTAAGCAAAGTATTTCGTCATTTAGTGAGTAAGGTTGAAGTTTCTCAAGACTTAACCACCGAGAGCGCTGAAACCTTAGAAGTACTGACAAACCGTGAAAAGACCATTATTCAGCTAGTGGTGATTACCATTATCCCTATTTCTATTGGCATGGTGATTAATCACTTTAAGCCTGTTTTTGCAGAAAAAGCAGAAAAACCAGCCAAGATTTTCTCAGTGGTATTTCTATTTCTAATTGTTGTTGGCATTTGTATTAAAAATATTGCGGAAATGGGTAACTATTTTGCGCAAGCGGGTGCCGCAACATTATTATTGAATGTGATTTGTATGGTAGTAGGTTACGGTTCAGCAAAATTAGCCAAGCTTAATGAAGCTCAGAGTAAAGCCATTGGTATTGAAGTCGGTTTTCAAAATGGCACATTAGCCATTGTGATTGCATTGACGTTATTGCACAGCACAGAAATGGCCATAGCCGCGACGACTTATAGCGTTGTTATGTTTATTACGGGGGCGTTGTTTGCCTGGGTATTAAATCGAAAAACCAAAGTACCTGTTCAGGTGAGTGCATAGTCTTACCATGGCTAGCATGACTTAAATGCCGAACATAAAAAAACGCCGAATGATCGGCGTTTTTTTATGGGGCCAATGTTTCAATATTTACTTGCGAATGCCTTCAATGTTCAGCTCAAGTAACACTTTTTCTGAGGCTGGGCCTAGGTTGAAATTAATATTAAAGTCTTTCAGGGCAATTTCAGTAGTGCCTTCAAAGCCTCTGCGATAGCCTCCCCAAGGGTCGCTACCCGCACCAATTTCTGTGGCATCAATGGTCACAGGCTTGCTCACACCATTTAGTGTTAATGTGCCAATGATATCGGCCTTGCCTTTTCCTTTGCTTATAACTTTGGTGCTTTTAAATGTTGCAGTTGCGTGTTTGCTCACATTTAGAAAATCTTTGTCGCGTAAATGTTTGTCTCGCTCAGCATGGTTTGAGTCCACGCTTTTAGTATTGATGGTGACTTCAACAGATGATGCGCTTGGAGATTTTTCATCATAGGTTAGGGTGCCGCTAAAATCATTAAAACGACCTTTTAACCAGCTGTATCCTAGATGTTTAATTTTAAATTCAATGGATGCATGCATGCCTTTTGTATCGATCTGATATGTTTCAGCTGCAAATAAAGCACTGCTTAATGAAAGTGCTAAAGATGCACCGATGATTTTGATGATATTTTTCATTTTAACTCCTAGGTTAAAGGTAATTGTTGCGTTTAGTTTTAGTTAAAGCATGCGCTTTAGTGTTTTGTCTTTATCAATTAAATGATGTTTGAGTGCCCCTGCAATATGAAGTGCTATAAACCCCATTAAACAATATGCGGCCCATTCATGAATAAAGCCTGCAACGTCTTCTTGATTTTCAAATGCGATAAATAATGGCGGTACATCAAATACATCAAATACAGCAATGCCTCGATTATCTGCGGTGCCAATTAAGTAGCCCGATACTAAAATAATGGCGATCAAAGCATACATGGCTATGTGCGTCACATGAGCGGTTTTCACTTCCCAAGCTTGGTGTGTATTGAGAGGCTTAGGAGTATGGAATTTTAATCGCAGGTAGCTTCTTAAAATCATGATACCGATTAGCATGATACCAAAGCTTTTATGCAACTCTGGGGCGGTTTGATACCAACCACTATAATAGTCCAATGTTCTCATCCAAACGCCTAAGGCAAACAGGCTTAAGATAAATAAGGCGCTGAGCCAATGCATCATTTTTTGTGATATGTGGTAGCCATTCATTTCACGCCCTCCATATAATTAATTGAGTAAGAATACTATAAAACAAATTTATTGATCTTTAGCTTTAAAAACTAGGATAAATTGATCGAATTAATAGATGAATTGGCTAGTTTGAGCATGTCCAAGTGACGTTATGTCCTTTAAAGTAAATTCAGGGTCTCAAAATGCAACTGAGTTTTTTGCTTTTGCCTTACATAATAAAAATTCAACTAATCTAAAATAATAAATATACCTAATAGTTTGAGGGCTAAGCAGATGAGTGAGCAACGATTTTCAAGTTTTAAAGAGTTCTATCCATTTTACCTAAGTGAGCATAGTGATCCTGTGTGTCGTAATTTACACTTTATTGGTAGCTCCTTAGTATTGGCGGCTTTGGCATACATCATCGCCACCTCTCAATATGCTTATCTATGGGCGTTGCTGTTAATTGGCTATGGTTTTGCTTGGGTGGGGCATTTTTTCTTTGAGCATAACAAACCTGCAACGTTCAAATACCCGTTGTACAGCTTTGCTTCTGATTGGGTGATGTTAGCCCAGTTTGTAACAGGTCGATTACCCACTGAGCACTTTAAATCGAAAGAAGAATTAGACAAGCAAAAGGCCTAAGTCGCTGCTTACAGATATAAAAAAGCCCGCCTATGTTAAACATAGGCGGGCTTTTTTTGTTATGGCGTTATTTATTTGTATCCGCAGTTTGAAGAGTCTCTTCGGCTACGGATTGTGCGATGGCGCGGAAGGCGGCTACCGCGATATCCTTGCTTTCATAGTTGTTTGCCATGAAGTTGCGGTTGGCACTGTTCTGGGCAATGACCACATTGAGTGCTTGGTTGATGTAAATATATTGACCATAAATCCCTAGTGCTAAAAATTCTCCATTTGGATTCACCGGTATCCACCATTGGTAGCCGTATCCAAAGTCAGTGGTGGCATTGTCGCGCTTACCTGGCATTAAATGCGGGGCATCCGGAGTGACACTGTCTTTTATCCATTGAACGGGTATCACTTGCTCACCATTTAACACACCGTTATCGCGGAATAGCATGCCCATACGAGCATAATCCCTTGTGATCAGGTTTAAGCCGCCTAAAACCATTGGCTCGCCAGTGGAGTCAGTAACGTAAACGGCATCTTGTTCGGTACCTAATTTCGACCATAGCTTTTCGTTAAAGTATTCTTCAATGGTGCGGCCAGTTGCTGCACGCAATACCATGCCAATGACATGGGTATCAATGCTCACATAGTGCATGAAGGTGCCTTGCTCACGCTCAGGGTCTTGCGTGAGTGATGCGGCAAAGTCATCAAAGCTGCCGCCTAACGCCATAACACGTCCAAAGCGGTTAATGTCGCTATTGAAATCACCATAGTCTTCGTTGAAATACACGCCGCTGGACATTTGTAATACGTTTTTAATGCTTACGTTGTCGTAGCCGCTGCCTTTAAGGCTGGGCACGTAATCTGTTACAGGGGCATTTAGGTCTTTAATATGCCCTTCTTCAACAGCAATACCAAAAATTGCACTTAAGAAACTTTTTGCCATGGACCAAGAAATGCGTTTATCCAGTTCTTGCGTGCCCTGTAAATAGGACTGATGGGTGATGGCATTGTCTTTTACCACCACGATGGCTGTGGCGTTTGAACTGGTTAAATAGTCGCTAATTTTCCTGTCTTCCCCCTTGTAATGAAATACTTCAGGTAGAGGCTTGGGATGGCTGTCTAAAGCATGTGTTTCACCAGAACGCGGAATGGTTAGTGTGGGTGCGATATCTTGCATATTAGAAAAATTATGGACAATCACATCTTCATCAAACAGGTGGATGGTGTGATACAGCTGGCGGATTTCTGTGGAAAAAATGCCTGTGAACAGGGCGATTGCCAGTGCAATGATGCCAATGCCTTTGCCTAGGGTGGATTTAAGAGCCATGGAGTAACCTTGCGATTGTTTTTATTTTGAGGGGCTAGCATAGCGAAAATTGGAGTAAATGTACTAATAACTGAATGATGGTGTCAGATAGTCTGGGGGGGGGCATTAATTTGAGCAAAAAAAAGCCCCCTTTGGGGAAAGGGGGCAAGCTTGCTTAAGGAACACAATGAAGCAATTGCCTAGTAAAAGGCCTTGCTTGTAAATGGGTGTTAACCACTTACTAAGTGTATAGAGCAGGGGGATAGCAAAAAGTTCACAAGTGGGCTGGATTTGACTAAAACGAGTCGTTTTTACTAGATATTGCTATTTGATGCTTTTTTATCCATAATACGCGCCCCTGTTTTCTATGGCTTCCATAGGGCAGGACTCCTTGCCTTCAGCTGGCCCTCATGGCCCTGACTGTAGGCTATTAACCCATAAGGAGCATTTATATGCGTCATTACGAAATCGTATTTCTGGTACACCCAGATCAAAGCGAACAAGTACCTTCTATGATCGAGCGTTACACTGGCTCTATCAAAGAAACCGGTGGTCAAATCCACCGTCTTGAAGACTGGGGCCGTCGTCACCTGGCTTACCCAATCCAAAAGATCCACAAAGCACATTACGTTCTTATGAACATCGAATGTGATAACGAAACTCTTGCTGAGTTAAACAACACTTTCCGTTTCAACGATGCTGTTATTCGTAGCATGGTTATTCGTACTAAAGATGCTGTAACTGGCGAGTCTCCAATTAAAGCTGCTGAAAGCCGTCAAGATCGTCGTGATGAGCGTCCTCGTCGTGAAGATACTGAACAAGCTCCAGCAACTGAAACAACAGAAGAAGCGGCTCCAGCTGCTGACGCTGAATAATTAGGAGGATAGATTATGTCTCGTTTTTTCCGTCGTCGTAAGTTCTGCCGTTTTTCTGCTGAAGGCGTTGCCGAGATCGATTACAAAGACCTTGATGTACTTAAAGGTTACGTAACTGAAACTGGTAAAATCGTTCCTAGCCGTATCACTGGTACTAAAGCTAAATACCAGCGTCAGCTAGCAACAGCTATCAAGCGTGCACGTTACGTTGCTTTACTACCTTACACTGATGCGCATAAGTAATCGGTAATACGGTATGACAGGAATTGCACGTTTTGCCATGCAAGGTCCTCGTCAAGCAATACTGCTTGCGGTGTTGTTTGCTGCAATCCCTCTTTTATATTGGGTAAGCGCAGCCGTTGTGTCCTTGGTGATTCTTCGCCAAGGGCTCGACAAAGGAATACATGTTCTGTTGCCCGCGTTGTTGCCAGGTATTGCTTGGTATGCGGCGCAGCAGGAATTCACCGTTTGTTTGGTGATTTTGGGCAGTGCCATGATGGCCGCAATATTGCGAGCTAGCGTGTCATTATCCCATGCGATAACCGCATCGATTGTGGTGGGCGTATTAACGGTTATTTTGTTGCCAGTGCTCAGTCCTGTGTGGATTGAAGTGCTTCAGCAAGGGGCCTCTGATTACGCTAATAAACTGCAAGAAACGGTTCCGCAAGCTGCAACTACGTTAGGCCCTTGGATCTACCCTATGTTGTTAGGCGGCATTGCAGCCATGCTGCAAACGTTTGCCATTGGCGCGCTATTATTAGCACGTAATTGGCAATCAAAGCTGTTTAATCCTGGTGAATTCAGCAAAGAATTTCAGGCATTACGTTTACCTATTTGGTATGCATTGGTGGCTGGCATTGCATTCTTTGTGGGCAGTTCAGACCCTGAATCAGTGTCTTGGCTTTCGGTTGTATTGGTGCCTTTATTTTTTATGGGTGTCAGTGTGGTCCACGCAGTAGTGGCAATTAAGCAATTAAGTTCACAATGGCTAATGGCGATTTATATTAGCTTGTTGTTCTTTTTGCCTTATATGTACGCGTTACTAATTTTAATCGCTTTAATTGATATGTTACTTAACATTCGTAAGTGGTTAAAAGACACGGCATAACAGTGGACTGACACATGTGTTGGTCTTTATATTTTCAGAATGATGTTTAAATCATTTGCCCTGTAAAGTGTGAGAAATAAAATGGATGTAATCCTTTTAGAAAAAGTAGCAAAACTAGGTAACCTAGGCGATAAAGTATCTGTTAAATCAGGTTACGGTCGTAACTTCCTAATTCCTCAAAAGAAAGCGGTTCCAGCAACAGCTGCAAACCTTGAGTCTTTTGAAACGCGTCGTGCTGATCTTGAGAAAGAAGCCGCTGCGAAATTAGCAACTGCACAGAAGCGCGCTGAGCAACTTAAAGAACTAGAACTGACTTTAGCCGTGAAAGCTGGTGAAGAAGGTAAACTATTCGGTTCTATCGGTACTCGTGACCTTGCTGACCTTATCAGCTCTACTGGTATCGAAGCGTCTAAAGCTGAAATTCGTCTTCCAAATGGTCCGCTACGTACGACTGGTACGTTCGACATCACTTTGCAAGTACACGCTGACGTGACAACTTCTCTTACAGTACACGTTGTACCTGAAGAGTAATAACGAGTTTAATTCGTTATTAAAAGAAACCCGCTATATGCGGGTTTTTTTATGCCTTTTATACGGACTTCCACTGGTTATAGGCTTCTGAGCATTGAGCTTATGCGGCAAAACAGGCACACTATCTCACCTTATTTTTCGCAGTATCGGTTATTTTTTGTCCCATGGATGAGCAAGTCGAACACATCAAAATGCCCCCTAACTCAGTAGAAGCTGAGCAATCTGTATTGGGTGGCCTAATGCTGGATAACCGAGCGTTTGAGAGCGTTTCTGAGCGCTTACAGCCTGAAGACTTTTTTCGCCATCAGCATCGTCATATCTACTCCGTTATTTGCAAACTTGCCGAGCAAGAAAAGCCGTTTGATGTATTAACCTTAAGTGATGAGCTTAAAGACATTGAAGAGTTGGAAAATGCTGGCGGTTTGAACTATTTGTCGGATTTAGTGGATGGTACTCCGTCTGCTGCTAACATAACGGCCTATGCCGACATCGTTAAAGAAAAAGCCCTATTAAGAACCCTTGCCGAAGCCGCCACCGACATCGCTGACGGTGCTTACAACAATATGGGCGTCGACCCATTAGACATGATCAGTGATGCGGAAAAACGCATTGCTGAAGTGGCAGAAGGGGGCGGCAAAAAAGGGGCTGGTCCAGAACACGTTAACCCAATCATGTCTCGTACGTTAGAAAAGATCGAAGAACTGTTTGGCATGGAAGACGGCCTAACCGGCTTAACCACAGGTTTCGAAAATTTAGACGAACGCACCAATGGTTTCCAAACCGCTGATTTAGTGATCATCGCTGGGCGTCCGTCCATGGGTAAAACCACCTTTGCCATGAACCTATGTGAAAACGCATTATTAGGCTCTGACTTACCTGTATTGGTATTCAGTTTGGAAATGCCCAAAGAAGCTATTTTAATGCGTATGTATTCATCAGTGGGTCGCATTCCATCGGGTAAATTAAGAAGCGGTAAGTTGGACGAAGAGGATTGGCCAAAGCTAACCTCGGCATTCAATATGCTGAAAGACAAACCCCTTTATATCGATGATCAGGCAGGTTTAACGCCACAAGAAATGCGAGCCCGCTGCCGTAAAGTGTATCGAGAAAATAATAATCGCCTTGGTTTAGTGATGGTGGATTACCTTCAATTAATGCAGGTAGCCGGAAAAAGCGAAGGCCGTACCCAAGAGATTTCCGAAATCTCTCGATCCCTAAAAGCCATCGCTAAAGAATTTGAATGTCCTGTGTTAGCGCTTTCTCAGCTGAACCGCTCATTGGAACAACGCCCTAACAAACGCCCAGTTATGTCGGACCTTCGTGAATCCGGTGCCATCGAGCAGGATGCGGACATTATTGCCTTTATCTATCGTGATGAAGTGTATAATGAAGACTCACCCGATAAGGGCATTGGTGAAATCATTATAGGTAAACACCGTAACGGTGAAATCGGCACAGACCGTTTAGCCTTTATTGGTAAATACACACGGTTTGAAAATCTCGCGCCAGGATTTTATGAAGGGCGTGAGTTTGATGATGAATAGTTACTCTCACATAACTACTTA
>CAJXIT010000160.1 GCA_913054055.1 uncultured Thalassolituus sp. | reverse complement strand
TGCGCGCGAAACAGCGCTTCGGCTGAGAATATTTATCGCGCGCAAGCGCCCTCCCACATTTATTTCAAACTTAAACTAGCCTTGTGCGCCTAACTTCAACAATTCCGTTTTTAGTGCTTCGCCTTTTAAGTTGTCTAAATCCAAACTTAAAATGGCTTTCATGCGTGTTTCGATTAACGCCATGCACTTTAAAAATTCTGCTTTTATTTCTTCTTCAGTGCCTTGTACTTTTGATGGGTCTTCTAAGCCCCAGTGCAATTTAATGCTTTTGCCAAACCATACTGGGCAACTTTCTCCGGCGGCGCTGTCGCACACTGTGACCACTACGTCGGCGCCAAAGTCTTCTAACTCATCCCAGCTTTGGCTTTTTAAACCGTCAGTGGCAATGCCCGCTTCGGCTAGGTATTTAACCGAAAGCGGATGCACCTCACCCACAGGCTGACTGCCGGCACTGGCCGCCACTAAACGTGGGTCATTCAGGTGATTGGTAATGGCCTCTGACAAGATGGAGCGACAGCGGTTGTGTGTACAAATAAATAAAATTTTCATTTTAACGGTCGCGCGCAAGCGCCCTCCTACATGTTAATATTTCATGGTTAACAGCAAGCCGACTTTCGGTTTGCTTCATTAACCAAATTGAGCTTGCTCTTTAATTCCACCAGTGAGGCTTCACTGGCATTCACCGCTTGGCAGATCACGTCATTGGCCCAATTGGGTAAGTCGTCATGTATGCGATAAAACACCCATTGACCGGATTTGCGAATATCCAGCAATTGGCATTCCCGTAAACTGGCTAAGTGGCGGCTGATTTTAGGCTGACTGCTGACTAATGCATCCACTAGCTCACCCACACACAACTCTCCTTGGTTTTGCACCAGTAAAATAATGGAGAGCCGAGTATCATCACTTAGGCATTTAAATAGCTGTAAAGGCGTCATGGTTATCCCTTTGAATATACGGCACATCATATATATGGAAAAACATATATACAAGCCTAGCCGCCTGAAAACGGGGTTTTAAACAAGCGAATGGCTACCCCAGATAAGCCCCGCCACGGCTGGAAAAAGCTTGGGTAAAGTGGGATAATCCGCGCAAATTTTGTGCATCTACAACTTAAGCCTATTGATGCTTAAGTCATCTATTTAAAGGTCATCATGAAACAACAGTTAATCAGCCTTATCGAAGACACGCTAACTGCCCTCAAAGCAGACGGTAAATTACCGGCCGACGCGGCGCCTAAAGTGATGATTGATAATACAAAAGACAAAGCCCACGGTGACTATGCGTCTAACATAGCCATGGTTAGCTCTAAGCTTGCAGGCATGAAACCCCGTGACTGGGCTGAAGTATTGGTTAACGCTTTGCCTGACAGCCCAATTTTGAAAAAAGCTGAAATTGCTGGCCCTGGGTTCATCAACTTTTTTGTTACCGAAGCAGCCAGCCTGTCTATCGTCGATACTATCTTTAAGGCCGGCAGCAAGTTTGGTCACAATGACTCGGGCAAAGGCCAAAAGGTTCAGGTGGAATTTGTATCGGCTAACCCAACCGGTCCACTGCACGTAGGCCATGGTCGTGGTGCTGCAGTAGGTGATTGCATTAGCCGTTTATTAACGGCAAATGGCTGGGATACCACCCGTGAATTTTATTATAACGATGCGGGTGCACAGATTGATAACCTAGCTTTGTCGGTGCAAGCACGTTGTAAAGGCTTTGGCCCTGGTGACGATACTTGGCCAGAAAACGGCTACCAAGGTCATTACATTATTGAATTAGCAGAAAGCTTTATGAAAGGCGAAACTGTTGAGTCAGCCGACCAAAGCTTTACCGGTACCAAAGACGCAGACGATCTTGAAGGCATTCGTCATTTTGCCGTTGCCTATTTACGTCGGGAACAAGATCTGGACTTAAAAGCCTTTGAAGTGGACTTTGATGTGTACTTCTTAGAAAGCTCTCTTTACTCAGAAGGCAAAGTAGAAGAAGCGGTTCAAACCTTAATTAAAAATGGTTACACCTACGAAGACGGCGGCGCACTGTGGTTAAAAACCACCGATTTTGGTGACGACAAAGACCGTGTAATGCGTAAAACCGATGGTGGCTACACTTACTTTGTGCCCGACGTGGCGTACCACTTAGACAAATGGCAGCGTGGTTTTGGCCGCGTGATCAACGAACAAGGTGCAGATCACCATTCTACCATCACCCGTGTGCGCGCTGGTTTACAAGCCTTAAACATGGACATCCCTGAAGGCTGGCCTGACTACGTACTTCACCAAATGGTGACGGTAATGAAAGGCGGCGAAGAAGTGAAAATTTCTAAACGTGCCGGCAGCTATGTGACCCTGCGTGATTTGATTGATCAAGTGGGCTTAGACGCTACCCGTTATTTCTTAGCGGCCCGTGCCCCAAGTTCACAGTTAACGTTTGATATTGATTTAGCATTAAGCCAATCAAACGATAACCCGGTGTATTACATTCAATATGCCCATGCACGTATTTGCAGCATTTTACGCAAAATGACTTCGCAAGATTTAGTTTGGGATCAAGCAAACGGTTTAGCCAAGTTAGATCGCTTAACAGAGGATCACGAAAAGCTATTGGCCAACAATTTAGGTAAATTCCCTGAAGTGGTTAAATCTGCGGGCACTGCAAACGCACCGCACATGATTGCTAACTACCTGCATGAATTGGCCAGTGAATTCCACGGTTACTACAACGCACATAAAACCATTGTGGATGATGCCGATTTACGGGATGCTCGTATTGCATTAACACAGGCCACCCGCCAAGTGATTGCAAACGGTTTAGATCTATTGGGCATCAGCGCCCCTGAGGAAATGTAATGGCTTCTTCGGGCGCGCCAAAATGGGTGTGGATATTCACCCCTTTAGTGGCTTTAAGTTTTGCCGGCTTTTTATTTTATCTCACCACGGTTCCCGCTGGGGATGACATAGATAAAATTACCGAGTCACTGACAGAGAAAGCCGCACAAGCGAAGGCTGACCTGACAAACAAAGCGAAAGACGCCGCCAATAAAGCCATGCAAGACGTGATTAAAAGCGAATTGCCTGACGCAGCCAAAACCGATACGGTGAATAAAGCCGTGGATAACTACGAGTTTTTTGAAATTTTAGAAAACAAAGAAGTGGCGGTTGAGGAAGTAAAAGAATACAAGTCTACCCCCAAGGGCACTGACAAAGACGGCAATAAAATTGAATACCGTTTAAAAACCGGTTCATTCAAAAGCATGGCCGGAGCCGATCGCCAAAAAGCGCAATTACTGCTAAATGGATTAAATGCTCAAATTGAAAACGCGCTCATCAATGGCAACGAATGGTTCCGCGTATTCACCGGCCCATTTGCCAACCGTTCACAAATGAACAAAGCCCAAGACCAATTAGCGGACATGGGCATTCAAGCCGTAGAGATCAAACAAACCATTCAATAAGGTTTGAAACTTTCTCGATAAACTAGGCTCTAATGTACACCTTGTATATTGGAGCTTTTTTATGCGCCTTTCATTGATCTCCACACTCTTGTTTTTAAGTAGTTCCCTGTCCCATGGGCAATGGACGCTGCCCGAATTCAATGGATTAGCGGCAGCCGCTCTTTCCCAAGATGATTTACCCTATAACAACGTCAGCACTGAACAACAGCCAAGCTTGTTGATATTAGGCCGTATTGGTGATGTGTTTATTGAAGGTAACCGAGCAGGTTTTGCGGTTCAGCGTTTTGATTGGGGCAGTCTATCGGCAGTGGGACAAATACGAAACCATCAGTATTTAGAAGCAAAAGATTCAGCACTGATTACTGAAGATAAAGAGCGCGCCATTGAAGTTGGCCCTCAGGTTTCCATGCGCCTAGGGAATGGCTATGTCTCACAGTTCACGTTATTTCAAGATATAAGTGATGCTCATAATAGCCAAGAATTTGAAGCGTCTATTTACAAACGATTTAACGTCTCTAACCTACAAATCGTAGCAACATTGGCCGCACAGTATCAAACCGCTGATATGATGAATTACTATGTGGGAACCGATCACTACACCGCCAATGCTGAACTCACATCAGAAATCGAATTGTTAGCAACCTATGGTATTTCAGAACATTGGAGTGCCATCGCGGTATGGCGTTATTATCAACATGGGGATGATTTCAAAAACAGCCCTTTAACATCTGGTAGCACCACTGAACGAGTGGCCATAGGGATAGGGCGTTATTTTTAGTACTGCAGGAAAGAAAAGAATTGGGGCGTAAGTCTTCTGATGGAATATAAAACTTATTCGAAACCCACGCCTAATTCTAATTTAAAATCGCTTGCTATGAGTAAGTCTTCTGAAGGGTAATTGGAAAAAACCCGTGCATACTGTTCCGTTAAACGACCTAAATGTTTGAAGCCACTGTTATAGGCCGCTTCACTCACGCTACTAGAGCTGGCCAAGCGATGACGAAAACGATGCAACCTAAATTGTTGAATATAGCGGCTTGGGCTAACCCCTAGTTCTTGTTTAAATACAATCTGTAAATTACGCACCGAGGTAGATACAAAACCGGCCAAGTCGGTTAAGCGAATTGGGTTTGAATGATGTTCGCGAATATAGTCCAGCGCTTTGCTTAATATCTTCTGGCGAGTACTGGCTCGCACTTCTTCCAAGTCCGACATAATACAAGGCAGCCAAATATCCGTTGCCAAACTGTTTAGATGTGAAGCACTGATAGGGACTTGCGACTGAGTACTTTCTTTTGCTACCTCTACCGCATGCTGTACAGCAGCTGCCACGGTAAACAACACGGATGCATCATAAGCTTTTCGAGAGTCGACTTTGCATAGCTCAGAATAATCTTTTAATGCCTGCGCACCCAGAACCGTTTTTAACCAACGAGCGTCTGCTTGAATATGATAGGTAGGAGTATGCTCGGGTACTAGCCACTGAGTGGTAGCGCCCACAAGCTGAAAAGGGTTGTAGCGGTCGCCCCCTGGCAAGTTTAAAAAATCACGTATGGCTTCAGGATCAGGCATGGGAATCTGGCAAGCTAAGGTGTACTTACCAAATTTAATCTCATCAATACTTGAGCGGTTGTTTTCACGCTTAATAATCAACAGCGGCCCAAAGTCCACCACATCAATATCAATTAAAGCGTCACCTGTGAGCGGTGTAGACGTCATTTCAACACATGAAAAAGACTGGATTAAGTCAAAGTAACTTAGTCCCTGTCCTTGATATGTCTTGATGACCACCTGGTTATTAACATCCATTTATTACTGCATCCTAAATACATCTGTTCTCCCCAAATTGCGGGCAAGCCAACTATATCACCCCAAAACCTGACTATTTGGTTTTGTTCGTAATCTGGACACAAGTTATAGGGGTATTTAACAATTGTTTACCAAAAGATCACAATCAACCTTAATTACTAGCTAATATGGCACGAAAAGGACATTTAGCGCCAGGAAATACGACTTACAGAGTGAAAGCGACACAAAATAAAAAACGGCATTAGAACACTGCTGCCCTAATGCCGTTTCAATTGAAAAGTTATCTTAGAACTTGGCAACCACTCTAACGTCATCCGTTACGGCCGCAGCATCAACATAACCAATGATACTTGGGTTTTTTGCCACCAACGCAACCATATCAGCCTCAGATTCAACAATCCTTGGTGGTACGCCTTTTCCGGTAAACATCAACTTCGCCCAGTAAGCCGTAAATTGCGCCTGGGTTTTCTTAGCGATCTTTTTTAAAAAGACAGCTCTAGCTGCATTGCCCTCAGGTAAATCTAGCGGTACGGCCTTACCTGCCGAAGGGAAACCCTTTGTTTTACCAAGAAATATCATTTGCAAGTGATCTCTTGTCATAGTGTCAGGGTTACTTTTATGTACAATTATAGCTAATTCCGCAAAAGAAATAGGCACCCAAGTTAATAGGGCCAGTATTACGATTTTTCTAAATAATTTCATAGTGGCCTCCGGCTAAAACATAAAGTCTAAAGAAGTGGTAAAAATAGTCGCATCGCCATCATTGTTTGGATCCTGGTTAACGGGTGTTGCACCTGTATCATTAATCATAGAGATATCAAACTTCAATGCAGTCCTTACCCCTAAATTACAACGCACACCAAGACTATTGGTATCATG
This sequence comes from uncultured Thalassolituus sp., assembly GCA_913054055.1. Classification (GTDB taxonomy): domain Bacteria; phylum Pseudomonadota; class Gammaproteobacteria; order Pseudomonadales; family Oceanobacteraceae; genus Bermanella. The sequence goes on along the minus strand of CAJXIT010000160.1, from coordinate 1,776 downwards.
TTCTTCGAAAGGCACCCCGGTCCCATCTTTTGCATCTAACTCGAATTTCGAATTCATAACATAAAAGGTATGCATTCCCAATGTATAAGTCGCCGACACAAAATATGACGAGTAAAATGGATCATAGTCATTGTATTCCAACATCACGCTCACTGGCCCAAAATTCTGCTGTAAATACACATCAATAAACTCAATAGTGCCATCCGCTTCAGCCGTAAAGCTATTCACAATGGTTTCATCAAAATCCGATTGGGTAAACGAAATTTTGGCAATAGTAGAGTCTCTGTTCACTTCAAACCCAACCCCAAGAATATTTGTAAACGTTCGATCAACATTTGCTGAGCCGACACCAGTGACATCACCAGGGTCATTATCAAATAAGTAGCTCATTAACTCATCGCTATTATTTGTTTGTCGGCCAGTGTAAAGCGTGGTGGTGAAACTTGTTGAACCTAGAAAAGTTCGATGATTAAGCTGTAACCCAGTAAAGTTAGTTACGTCCAATGAATAAGCATCTGAAGGCACTCTAACCCAAGGGTAAGCGATACCTACATCCATATACTCTGAATAATAATAAACGGGTAATCGTAATTTACCTGCCTGTAACTCTAAGTCGTCCGTAATGGCATAATTAATGAACATCCATTCTACTTCTGCCTCATAATCATTATTTGCACGGGTCATCACCTGCATCGTAGCAGTCAGGTTCTCATCTAATGTCGCATTAGCCTGAATTCCGAATCGAGTTTCTTGCCCCAAATCTAATTCATCATCGTAAATGCCCAGATTTGGATAATCCGCAACATAACCAGAGCCATCTAACACCTGACCAGCGACCAAGGATCCGAAGCCAGATATCCGCAGGTTATCATTGGCTAATACTCCAGCTGACAAAGCAAGGGATACCAGCAGTAAGACAAAGTTTTTCATGGACATTTCTCCTAATGTTTCCAGATTAAGCCTAGTCCAAATCATACATAAAGCGATAAGGAGAACATTCTTATCACTTGAAGTTCCCAAAATCACCCCCATTACCTAAATCTGGTTATATTGAAATATTAAAGTAGATACAAATATGACAACCATATTAAGCGTTCGCCGCGAAGTCGAAGTCGTAATGGGCGGTGACGGCCAAGTAAGCTTGGGCAATACCGTAATGAAAGGTAATGCTCGTAAAGTGCGCCGTTTATATAATGATAAAGTCATTGCTGGCTTTGCCGGTGCCACTGCGGATGCCTTTACCTTATTTGAAAAATTTGAAGCCCACTTACAAAAACACTCAGGCCACTTAACACGGTCTGCTGTGGAGCTGGCCAAAGAATGGCGAAGCGATCGCGCATTACGCAAACTGGAAGCCATTTTGATTGTGGCCGACGAAACCGCCACCCTGACCATCACAGGTAACGGCGATGTATTAGAACCTGAAAACGGCGTCATTTCGGTAGGCAGTGGTGGCAACTATGCCCTAGCCGCCGCTAAAGCATTATTTGAAAATACCGAACTATCTGCCGAAGACATTGTAAAAAAAGGCTTAACCATTGCCGGTGACATTTGTGTATTCACCAACCACAATTTCACCATTGAAAAGCTGGCCATTAAATAGCGGCATAACTTTAGATTAGAAAAAGAATTTTAGAATATTATGACCACTGACATAGATAAAAACCTTACCCCAGCGCAAATCGTTAAAGAGCTAGACCGACACATAGTGGGCCAAGCCGATGCCAAACGCAGTGTGGCCATTGCTTTGCGTAACCGCTAGATCGGAAGAGCGTC
>CAJXIT010000159.1 GCA_913054055.1 uncultured Thalassolituus sp. | reverse complement strand
GGCGATCACAAGACTTATGATCAATATGGAGATAACAATGGCAGTTTTTTTCATGAAAGGGCCTTTAGTGTCTTTTTATTATGAATACAGAGTACGTTAAATATATAAAAAGTGTAGATCGCAAATGGCCAGTTGTGATGCTTAGTTGCTTTGATGACCTAGATGGCAATAAAAAAGACAATTAATCACGATGACTAATTGCCTTTATCTTATTTGAGGTGTGTTTATTTAAAACTAGGCATACCAGCTGTATTCACGGGCTGAAATATAGTTATTAAACTCTTTAATTTCGCTGCGTTTATACGCCACGTAAATTTCAACAAAGTGTTCCCCTAGTGCATCTTTCAATGCACTGTCTTTTTCTAGCTCGTCCAACGCAGCACCCAAAGTTTTAGGGTAAAGGTGCTCATAGCAGGCCAGTCCTTCAAACTCTTTCCCTGGGTTTGAATCGTTTTTAATGCCGGCGTAAATACCGCCTAAAAGAGCGGATAAGGCTAAGTAGGGATTGGCATCCGCCGCCGGTACTCTGTGTTCTATGCGCGTATTTTTTTCATTTGAAGAGGGAATGCGTACCGCCACATAACGGTTTTCATGCCCCCAGCTTTTTTGTGTGGCAATGGCCAAATCTGGCACGTAGCGACGGTAAGCATTTGGATTGCTGGCTAAAAAAGCAAGCGCCCCATGAAGCGTATCTAATAAGCCGCCAACCGCTTGGTATAGCATTTTATTATTGTCTTTTGAAAACTGGTTCTGCCCGTTTTCATCGTACATAGAAACGTGCATGTGCATGCCACTACCAGCATCTTCCATGTACGGCTTGGCCATAAACGTGGCGTCATAACCGTGTTTCATGGCGGCGGCTTTAATAATGCGTTTATATTGAATCACATCGTCGGCGGCTTGAAGTGCATCACTGCTGTGATTTAAATTGATTTCAAATTGGCCGGCACCAATTTCAGATGAAATGGCGGTACTTTCAATGCCTTGTGCGGTGCAGCATTCACGAATTTCACGCAGCACATCTGAATAAGCATCAAGGCGATCCATGCACAATACAGCCGATTTATCTGGGCGACCATTAAAGTGATTGGAGGGTACTTGAATGTGGCCTTGATCATTTAGGTTTTTATCAATTAAATAAAATTCTAACTCAAAGGCAACAGTGGGAAATAAATTTTTAGAATTCAGTTTTTTAATCACTCGATCAAGAATGACGCGCGGCTCCCCTTCAAATGGCTCATCGGTATTGACAGTACTCACCATAATTTGTGCGCGGTTTTTTTGCCAAGGAATCACTTTTAATGTGCCTAGGATAAATTGCAAGCTGGCATCAGGATCGCCATCGGTATCGTTATAGTCCAATACGGGTATGTATTCGCCAACTGGAGACATAAGGCCATTGCCTCGCGGCATTTTTAATTCGCCCACAAGCTTTGCCAGTTTGGCCATGGGGTAGCGTTTGCCCCATACATTGGGTGTCATGCCAGAAGTAATGATATCCACTTCATCAATTTCTGGGTGTTGATGACAAAACTCCTGAATTTCATCAAGAATCTGTTGGTTTGAATCAGACATAGTGCCGCCAGTTACTTTTTATTGATATTAGCCATATTTACATAACACGCTAATTGCAAAATATACCTACTGGGATATATGAAGGGCGACCACTTTACATGCCTTGCGCACTTGTTCCAAGTACTAATCCTGACGGGAAGTGTGTGAATAAAGTTCAGTGGATCCAGTTGATATGGGCTTTATTTGTCAGTTAGCGCTGTTCTTTGCACAATTCCCATCATTTTATAGGTCAGCAGGGCTGCGGCGAAGTCGTAAGCATGAAAGCCCTGTATAGGGGCAAACTCCATGACATCAAAACCAATAATATTCCGTTGTTTGGCAACAGACTCAAATAAATTCAAAGTTTGATACCAGCTTAAGCCGCCGGGCACTGGGGTGCCGGTAGATGGGAAAACAGATGGATCCATGCCATCTATGTCTAATGTAAAAAACACATTTTTAGGGAAGTCTTCAGGCAGTGTTATGTTATGCACGTTCTGAGGCACCAGCTCATCTGCGTCTTGATGACACACACTATGTTGAATACGAGTGGCCATTTCTTCTTCGCAGTAGGCCCGTATGCCCAGTTGATAAAGCGGGATGCCTTCATCAATGATACGCTTCATCACAGAAGCATGGCTGTAAATATCCCCTTCATAGGCGTCTCTTAAATCGGCGTGAGCATCTATTTGTACCACGCCAAAATCGTGAATGCCTGCGTTTAAATAACCTTTGATCACACCGTATGTCACCGTGTGTTCGCCCCCTAATACCACAGGCATGCTACCGGCTTTCAGAATGCTTTCTACGGATGAGGCAATTCGATCTATGATGGTTTGTGTGGATTCGCCTTCATTGATTGTGCAGTTCACCGCTTGGCAGGTGTGAATACCTAATGCAGACGGGTTGGACTTTCCATCCCAAGTCTCAAGTTGTTCTGAGGCTTCAATAATGGCCGCTGGCCCTAAGCGAGTGCCACCACCATAAGAGACGGTTTTTTCTAACGGCACCGGCAGCACACAAAAACCAGCGTGTGCCATTGGGCTTTGTTCAATTTCAGATTGTAAAAACGTATGTTCGAGTTTATTTGTCATAACTGATGATATTTTTAAAATTGTACGGTTTTTATAACATTGTAGGAGTCGAGCCTGCTCGCGATATCAAGAATTTTGTTAATAGCTAAATTCTTTTGTGGTATTTGCCATTGGGTTGCCTGCAAGCAGCCTCCTACAATATTAACTGTCATTTGATTGTACGGTTTTTATAAGATTGTAGGAGTCGAGCCTGCTCGCGATATCAAAGACTTTGTTAATAGCTAAACTCTTTTGTGGCCTTTGACATTGGGTCGCCTGCAAGCAGCCTCCTACGGCATAAAAATATTTTCACGTTTTTTGTTGTTCACGAAAGCCTATTTTTAAAATCGTCGTAGCCAAAATCACGAATCACGTTTAATTGGTCGGTATGTGAATTCCAAATGGCAATTGAGGGTAATCGGGTTCCGTTAAACGTTGAGGTTTTTACCATGGTGTAATGGGCCATGTCCTCAAATACTAAACGCTGCCCAACTTCTAGCGGCTCATCAAAGCTGTAATCATTAATCACGTCTCCCGCTAAACAGGTTAGGCCACCCAGTCGGTAGGTGTGGGCTTTTTCATTGGGCAGGCCACTGTTGCTGATGTCTGCACGGTAGGGCATTTCTAATGTATCAGGCATGTGGCAAGTAGCCGATGTATCCAATATGGCCTGTGGCAGTTGATTAAAGCTGATGTCCAATACCTCAGCGGTTAAAACCCCTGTTCCTATGGCCACGGCTTCACCGGGTTCAATGTAAACCTGTAAGTTGTATTTTTTACTCACGGATTTTATGCAGTCAATCAAACCTTCAATATCATAACCAGGCATAGTGATGTGATGGCCGCCACCAAAATTCAACCATTCTAAATTGGGCAGCCATGCTGAAAACTTTTCTTCAACAACCGCCAGTGTGCGCTGTAAAGGTAGCAGTGCTTGCTCGCACAGGGTATGAAAATGCAGGCCTGAAATTAATTCAAACGCTTTTTGTCCGGTGGGTGTTTGCAGTTGGGCATGCAGTTCATCATAGGTGATACCTAAACGTGAACCGGCTGCACACGGGTCGTAAATTTCCACATCCCCTTCTGAGTGCTCAGGGTTGATGCGCAATCCAAATTTTAATAAGGGGCGCTTTGATTGCGCATCACGACATAAATCTTCAAAGCGAATCAGTTGGTTAACGCTGTTAAATACAATGTGGTCAGCTATGTTTAGCAGTTCAATTAAATCTGTTTTGCTAAACCCTGCTGAGTACACATGCACTTCACCGCCATAAAACTCATGGGCTAATTGTGCTTCGTGCAAACCACTTGAACAGGTGCCTGATAAGTATTGTTGAGTGAGCGGCGCTAGGTGCCAAAGTGAAAAGGCTTTTAGGGCATGCAATACTTTGGCACCGCTGCGAGCTTGAACGTCATTTAATATCTTTAAATTGCGTTCAATGGCTACCTCGTCCACCACAAAACAAGGTGAAGGTAAGCGAGATAAATCGAGTTTTTTAAAATCGGTAAACTGCATTGGGTGCTCGTTTTAATGGCGCCAGTTTAGCTTGATAAATGACGCTAAGCGTCATTCATCAAATTGCTTTTTTCTATCTAGATCTCAGTCTCTAAATGTTAGCTCTCTAAATCAAAGCTTTCTAATTCAATCACTTTCCATGGTAAGCCATGTTTGTTCATGTCTTCCATAAATGGATCAGGATTAAATTGTTCGATGTTAAATACACCTGGCTCTAACCAGTGTTTCTCTAACATCATTTTGGCCCCTATCATGGCCGGCACACCTGTTGTGTAAGAAATGGCTTGAGATTGAACTTCTTTATAGCAGGCTTCGTGGTCACTGATTTGATAGCAGTACATGATGCGTTCTTTGCCATCTTTTAATCCACGTGCCACTACTCCAATACATGTATTGCCTTTAGTACGTGGGCCCAAAGTAGATGGGTCGGGTAATAGTTTGGCCAAGAATTGAATAGGCACAATTTTTTGGCCTTCGTATTCAACTGCTTCTATGCCCGTCATGCCAACATTTTCTAACACTTCTAGGTGTTTTAAATAGTTTTCAGAGAAACTCATCCAAAACTGTGCACGTTTAATGGTTGGGTAATGCAATGTTAATGACTCTAATTCTTCGTGGTACATACGATAAATGTTGTATGTGCCAACATCTTCTGGGCATGTGAAAGACGCTTTTTTGCTCATTGGGCCGGTGGTCACAAACTCACCGTTTTCCCAGTGGCGACACTCAGCACTGACTTCACGAATATTAATTTCAGGGTTAAAGTTAGTGGCAAATGGATACCCATGGTCGCCACCGTTTACATCAATGATGTCAATTTCATTTATTTCATCAAAGTAATGTTTCGCTAGGTAGGCGGTGAACATATTGGTTGCACCTGGGTCGAATCCACTGCCTAATAATGCGGTTAAACCGGCTTGTTTAAAGCGGTCTTGATATTCCCACTGCCATTTGTATTCAAATTTGGCGGTATCTAATGGCTCATAGTTGGCGGTGTCCATATAATGCACGCCGGCTTCTAAACAGGCATCCATTATGGTTAAGTCTTGATAAGGCAACGCAACATTGATCACTAAAACTGGTTGTTCTTTTTTCAGTAAAGCAGACAGTTCAGGTACGTTATCCGCATCCACTTGAGCGGTACGAATGATGATACCCGTTTTTTCTTTAACGCCGTTGGCAATGTCTATGCATTTACTTTCTGTGCGACTGGCTAAAATAATATCGCTAAAGGTGTCAGGCAGTTGAGCGCATTTTTGTGCCACTACATTGCCCACGCCACCGGCGCCAATGATCATTACCTTACTCATACTTTACCTCTTAATCTCTCAGTGCTATCAACTAAGCTCTTGTTTGTTATGTTTTAAAATAAAAAATTAATGTTCTTTTTCAAAATAGGTGTAACCGTTTAGACTGGCATTAAATGCATTCATCATTTGCTGGCGTCTAGCTGCGGTAATCTTGCCATTACGCACGGCTTTTTCGGCCCGTTTACGAAATTCTTCAGTCATAATTTTGGTGTCGTATTCCACGTATGACAGAACATCTGAAATTCGGTCCCCTTGAATCTCTTGAGCAAAGTCAAAATGTCCATCATCATGAATGTGCACACTCACAACATGGGTGTCGCCAAATAAGTTATGCAAGTCCCCAAGGGTTTCTTGATAAGCGCCCACTAAAAATACACCTAGGTAGTACTCATCGTCTTGATTAACCGTATGCAATGGTAAGGTTGATGCGAGGCCATTTCCCGTTGTGAACTTGTCAATTTTTCCATCACAGTCGCAGGTTAAGTCGGCTATTACGGCTTCACGTGTGGGTTGCTCGTCTAACCTGTGTATGGGCATAACCGGTAATACTTGATCAATGGCCCACATGTCGGGTAAAGATTGGAACACACTGAAATTTCCGTAATAAATATCGGCTAACAGCTTTGGCAGGTTTGCTAATTCCGGTGGCACTCTTTCAGCGTGTTTAATGAACCCGGCCACTTTTTGTAAAATGGCTAAGGCAATGTTATCCCCTAATGCTCGCTCACTTAAGCTGGCTTGACCACGGCGAAAGGCTTCTCGAATTTCATCGCGGTAGTACAAGGCATCGTTGTAGCATTCTTGATAATTTGTGTGGCAGATGTCTTCATTCACTTGCCACAAATTTTTCATGGCATCATGGGTGTGTTGATCGAAGTGCTCACCTTGTTTTGGCTTAGGTAAGGCTGCTGGCAATGCCGTTGGCATATAATCTCGCACATCTAATATGTTAAATAACAACATAGATGAGTAGGCCACAGTGGCTCGTCCAGACTCTGTGACTATAACAGGGTGTGGAATATTTAATGGATCAAGACTTTCACAAATGGTTTCAACAATATTGATGCAATACTCATCTAGTTGATAATTCATACTGTGAGTGCTGTTGGTGCTGGCCCCTTCGTAATCCACCGCTAAACCGCCGCCTAAATCTAGGTAGCCCATGGGGGCGCCTTCTTCAATCAGGCCTGTATAAAAACGGCAAGCTTCCATAACGCCGCTACGAATATTGCGAATGTTTGGGATTTGGCTGCCTAAATGGCAATGCAGAAGTTGCAGGCAGTGCAGCATATTGTGGTGCTTGAGCTGCTCCACAATTTTGATAAGGGCGGATGTGGAAAGACCAAATATTGAGCGGTCGCCACTGTCTTCGTTCCAATGGCCATCTACGGTTACGGTAGAGCGAATGCGAACACCCAATAAAGGTTCAATGCCCAAGGCTTTCGATCGCTCTAAAATAATGGGCAATTCGGCTTGGGTTTCTAAAACAAAAATACAGGGAATGCCCATTTCTTTTGCGTATAAACCTAGCTCAATGAACTCTGCATCTTTGTAGCCGTTACAAATAATTAAACTTTCATTATCTTGCAATTTACTTAAGGCAATGATGAGTTCGGCTTTGCTGCCCGCTTCAAGACCGTGGTGATAGCGGCTACCAAAATCGGTGATTTCTTCTACCACATGGCATTGCTGATTTACCTTTATGGGAAAAACGCCGCGATAATTATTTTGATAGTTGTAGGCTTTTATGGCGCGATTAAAAGCTTCGTTTAATGATTTTATGCGAGCGTCTAATAAGTTTTCGATGCGTAAAATGGCGGGCATTTCAAGCCCGCGTTCTTGCATACCTTTAATGATATCTATGATCGCAATCGACGTGGTTTGCTGTGAACCATCATCAAGTGTGTGCTGAACACTGACGTCAACATTACCTTGTTTTGACACATCAAAAAAATCACAGCCCCAGTTTCGAATACCATACAATTCAGCACTGTCATCGGCGGTCCAGTTCTTTTGAGTCTGTGTACTCTCTGTCATCACTGGCAAGGTAGCCATAAACGCTTCTCAAAATACAAAATGGTCAATATTAAAGGTTCAAAATAATTTGAATTTTCACTGACATTAACAATAAATTTTGGCGCATTTTAGGTAGGCAAGCAGAAATATCAAGAGAATTTTTTGGCAATGAATAGATACAAAAAAACTTATTTAATGATTAGTTGAATAATGATTCGAGTTAGGGACACTTTAATAAAATCTGTGGCTGGCTCGTTTAATTGGATGGGTAAATATTGAATGATCGGTTTTGCAGTTACTGTGTCTACAGCTCAGTATTTATAATGCATTTGGCAGGCTTCATATGGAAGCCTGCCTTTCAAAAATAGGCGTTTACCCTAATTATAATAGGGCGCAAGCATATATAGGGTGTTATTGTGGTTTTGATAAAGCATCAAAACCGTAGCTTCGTTCAACTTTA
>CAJXIT010000158.1 GCA_913054055.1 uncultured Thalassolituus sp. | reverse complement strand
AGAACGAGCGTGAGTACTACCTTTTTGCAATTTAATTTTTTGCTGGATGAGCGAAAGTGAAGGTAATTGCCAGTTGATCAAGGCTTCTTCTTTTTTAAGCTTATGGGCATAACAGGTTTGAGAGTCGTCTTGAATCTCTTTTAGTACTGGGCCCGTTTCAAATTTGCTTACCACGTTGACCACGGCTTCACTGCCCAGCTCGGCTAGTCGGTCGTGCAACGTGCCACCGGTATCGCTTGGCATGATCGGGGTTTCAACTTTTTGAATCATAGGGCCAGTATCTAGGCCTGCTTCCATTTGCATCACGGTGACTCCACTTACGGTATCGCCTGCTTCAATGGCTCTTTGAATGGGAGCGGCACCGCGCCAACGAGGCAATAAAGAGGCGTGACTGTTGATGCAGCCATGGGTAGGAATATCCAAAACGCTTTGAGGCAGCAATAAGCCATAAGCCACCACAATCATTAAATCGGGCTTCAGCTCGGCTAACTGATCTCGATCGGCTTGTTCTTTGAAGTTCAACGGTTGAAACACGTCAATATTTTTGTCCAAAGCCAACTGCTTAACGGGACTGGCCATCAGCTTTTTACCGCGGCCGGCAGGACGGTCTGGTTGGGTATAGACACCAACAACGTCCATGTTGGCGTTTAACAATGCTTCAAGGTGAGTGGCGGCAAACCCTGGGGTGCCAGCAAATACGATTCTCAATGGAGATTCCTAACAAGTCACAAAAATATAAAAGCCACCGGGTAGGTGGCTATATATAGTGTTTACGATTAAGCCTTAGCAGCCAATCTGTGTTGCTTTTCTAGCTTTTTACGAATGCGATCACGCTTAGTATTTGAAAGGTAATCAACAAACAGTTTGCCGTCTAAATGATCCATCTCATGCTGAATACAAACCGCTAGTAAGCCAGTTGCTTCCATGGTGAATGGTTGGCCATCTTTGCCAATGGCATCAATTTGGCAATGCTCAATGCGTTCAATGTCTTCGTAAAAACCCGGAACAGATAAGCAGCCTTCTTGCATTTTTTCTAGCTCGCCATCTAATACGGTGATTTTGGGGTTAATAAACACCAAGGGTTCGCTTTTGTCTTCGCTCACATCAATCACAATAATTTGCTGGTGAACGTCCACTTGTGTGGCTGCCAAGCCAATGCCGGGAGCATCGTACATGGTATCGAACATGTCTTCGATAACGCGGCGGGTTTTGTCGGTAACTTCCGTAACTTCTGCTGCTTTTGTGCGTAAGCGAGAGTCTGGAAACTCTAAAATTTCTAATATAGCCATAAACTTGTGACGCCTTAGTAGTCATCAGGGTCTATGCCCTGCTAAGATGATATGAGTATATTATATAGAATGATGCGATGGATTGTATGTAATCTCGTCGTAACCAATAAAAATAAGGGACGATTCATGTTCAAACCCCTGCTTAAAACCATATCAGCGCTATTAATTATGTTGGTATGTATTAGCTCTGCTTACGCTGTACAGTTAAAACCCGGCCACCCTGTTGAATACGTTGTGAAAGAAGGGGATACCCTTTGGGATTTATCACAAAAATATTTAAGTGATGCATGGTTATGGCCAGAAATTTGGCAAATCAATGAACAAATCGAAAACCCTCACCTTATTTATCCTGGTGACGTGATCGGCTTGGTCTATACCGGCAGTGAAGTTAAGGTTTCGGTTAAGAAACGTTCTGCTGCGGCAAAAGGTGTGGTTAAGCTAACACCAAGTGCTCGTATTAGCTCATTAGCCAGTGCTATTCCACCCATTCCAATGACGGCCATTTCTAGTTTTATGACCAGCAGCCGCATTGTGAAATCGAAACAATTAAAAGATGCCCCATACGTAGTAGCCGGTGACGATAGCCGCATTCTGGCTGGTGGTGGCGGTAAAGTTTACGCCCGAGGATTCGGTAAAGAGGATCCTGAAGTGGGTTACGGCATATTCCGTAAAGGACAAGTATTTGTTGATCCGGATACCAGTGAAATATTAGGCCTAGAAGCCCGCGAAGTGGGTGCTGGTTCAGTGTCATCTTGGGACGGAGACGTTGCCACACTTAAATTATCCAATGCCCGTGAAGAAGTGATGATTGGTGACCGCTTGTTAACATCGGAAGATCGCCAAGTGGTGGCTAATTTTATGCCAAGTGCGCCACCTGAAGATGTTTACGGACGCATGATCGCTGTATTAGGTGGTGTGACTCAAATTGGACAATACCAAGTGGTGGTGCTTAACCAAGGTAGTCGAGACGGCGTTGAAGAAGGCAATGTATTAGCGGTTTATAAAACCGGTGAAACCATTATTGACCGTATGACACGGGCAAAAGTGCGTTTACCGTCAGAGCGTGCTGGCCTGCTTATGTTGTTCCGTGTTTTTGATAAGGTAAGTTATGGCTTGATTCTAAAAGCCTTACGTCCTTTGTCTGTGGGTGATGAAGTGCGTAGCCCTGAAGCTGCCTTCTAAAATATCCATTTTATAAAATCAGTAACCTGCCTGATTTAATCTAAAAAGCCTTTCGCTATTCTGGCGACAGGCTTTTTTTATGCCTGCTGGTTTATGTGGTTTAGGATTCGCTACGGAAGGCGGAACTGACTTAACACACAGCGGGCATGAATCGAGCTCTGACCATTTATGGGGGAATGCACTCATAATCAGCAGCAAGGATGCAGGCTTTTATGGACGCACAAGCATTGGCATGGATATGCCTAGCATTAACACCACAGGTTGGCCCAAAGACCATCCAAACGCTTCTGCAACAAAATATTAGTCCTCAACAGTTGTATCAGTTTTCAAATGATCAGCTTCAACAAACTCAGTTAAACAAAAAAAGCATTGCTCATATATTACAGCATCCTCCGCATAACCCTGCAAAAGAAGTGGAAGCTGCTTTAATGTGGGCGCAGCACCAAGGCAACCATTTAATTACCCCTCATGATGACGCATTTCCAGAGCGGTTAAAGCACATTGCCAGTGTGCCGCCATTATTAATGGTGAAAGGCAATTTGGAATGCTTATCGCTTCCCCAGCTTGCCATTGTGGGTAGCCGATATCCGACTTCTTCTGGGCAATCACAAGCATATGAATTTGCCCAGTCGTTATCTGACATGGGTTTAGTCATAACCAGCGGGCTAGCGAGAGGCATTGATGGCAGTGCCCATAAAGGCGCCATGCAAGGGGGAGGAAAAACCATTGCTGTTTTAGGCACAGGGTTAGATGAAATATACCCTAAACAACATAAGCGCTTAGCAGATGAAATAGCAGAAAGTGGTGCCGTGGTCAGTGAATTTCCTTTGCACACCAAGGGATTACCCGGACATTTCCCAAGGCGAAATCGTATTGTGAGTGGCTTAAGCTTGGGTACTCTTGTGGTCGAAGCCACATTGAAAAGCGGTTCATTAATTACGGCAAGGCAAGCTTTAGAACAAAATCGGGAGGTGTTTGCCATTCCTGGTCCCATTAACAACCCTCAAAAATCGGGCTGCCATTATTTGATTCGCCAAGGGGCCAGTTTGGTAGAAATGCCAGAGCAAATCATTGAAGAGCTGAATGGTATTTGTCAGCCTTCTCAACCAGACAAACCCCATGTTAATTTGGAAGCAGAACCCTCATTAGATTTGGCCCCTGAGCAATATAAATTACTGTCGGTTGTGGATTATGAAGGTGTGAATTTAGACGACTTGGTGGGGCGTACCCAGCTTGATGTAGCAGAGGTGTCTGTGATGTTAATGGACTTGGAGCTCAGTGGCTTGATACGGCAAGAACAGGGTTTATATAGCCGAACCTGATGCAACCACCACAATCCCACTTGCACCTTTGATAAAGCTACAGTACTTTGCGCATTCTAATGCCATGTTCCACCAATAATTATCAAGAGTGCGATTTTCCTGTCCATGCGCTGGCCAATTTATCAAGCAACACACGTTTTACACACTTCAGGTGTCATTGTTTACCCTACCGAAACCGTATGGGGGCTAGGTTGTGACCCAAAAGATACACAGGCATTGAATCGTATTTTGTCCATCAAACGACGAGACGCCGATAAAGGCCTAATCTTGGTGGCTGCCAGCATCGAGCAATTTGAATTTTTATTGAAAGATATTTCTCCTGAACAAAGGGCTGAGCTTAATAAAAACTGGCCGGGTGCTGTCACCTACTTGGTGCCCCACCAGAATAAGGTACATCCTTTGGTACATGGACAATTTGATACAGTGGCCATTCGGGTAAGCCCTCACCCCATGGTGCAGGCGTTATGTGAACAGTTTGGTGGGCCCATCGTTTCTACTTCCGCTAACTATGCTGGACAACCAACGGCGCGCAGTGCCATTCAGGCGCGCACATTATTTGGTGCTGAAGTGGATTATATTTTGTCTGGCACTGTTGGCTTAGCCAACGGGCCTAGTCGTATTATTGATTTAGCTTCTGGCGCAATACTGAGATAGCTCATTGATTGCTTTTCAGAAAAAGAATACGAAAGAATTAAAGAAAAAGGTTTAACCATGATCAATGTTGAAGACGTAAAACAGTATTTATTAGCACTGCAAGACGACATTTGTCAGCAATTGTCTGAAGAAGATGGCGGGGCCAACTTCACAGAAGAAGTGTGGGATCGTGGTGAAAAGCTAGGAGGAGGCCGCACTCGTGTGATCACCAATGGCAACGTGATCGAAAAAGGCGGCGTAAATTTCAGCCATGTGTTTGGTGACAAACTACCGGCAAGTGCTACGGCTAGCCGCCCTGAATTAGCAGGTCGTAGTTTCCAAGCCATGGGGGTCAGTTTAGTGATTCACCCTACGAACCCTTACGTTCCAACCAGTCACGCTAATGTGCGTTTTTTCATTGCTGAAAAAGAAGGGGAAGAACCGGTATGGTGGTTTGGTGGTGGCTTTGATTTAACCCCTTATTACGGATTTGAAGAAGACGTGGTGCAATGGCATCAAGTTTCAAAAGATGCCTGCGATCCTTTTGGTAAGGGTGTATATGCTAAATACAAAAAGTGGTGTGACGAATACTTTTATTTAAAACACCGTGATGAATCCCGTGGCGTAGGTGGTTTGTTCTTTGACGATTTAAACGAAGAAGGTTTTGAAAAGAGCTTCGAATTTATGCAGAGCGTAGGCAATCACTATGTAAAAGCTTATCGCCCTATCATGGCTAAGCGTAAGAATATGGAATACGGCGAGCGTGAGCGTAAATTTCAGTGTTACCGTCGTGGGCGCTACGTGGAATTTAATTTGGTGTTCGATCGTGGCACCATCTTTGGATTACAAACCGGTGGCCGTACCGAATCCATCTTAATGTCATTACCTCCAATTGTGCATTGGGATTACAACTGGCAGCCAGAAGAAGGCACACCGGAAATGAAGCTATACACTGACTTTTTACCTCATAAAGACTGGTTAGGTTTGGAAGGTGAGCATTAATGACGGATTTGTATGCTCAAGTGATTAGAGTTGGTAATCCCATTCAAGGGGAATCAGAGTACTTAATGGTGAAAAATTAATGACTGACTTATATGCAGTGATGGGTAATCCCATTCACCATAGTAAAAGCCCGGCCATTCACACTCAGTTTGCCGAGCAAGCAAAAATGGATTTGGTTTATTCTGCCATGTTAGTGCCGCTAGATGGCTTTGACGGGGCCGTGAAGGAATTCTTTAAGGGCCATGGTAAAGGATTAAACATCACCGTTCCGTTTAAAGAAAATGCCTTTAATCTTGCTGACAGCCTAACCCCAAGAGCCAAAACCGCTCAAGCGGTGAATACCCTGAAATTATTAGAAGATGGCAGCATCTTAGGAGACAACACAGACGGCGCTGGTTTAGTGCGTGACTTAACTGTGAATAATGATGTGGCCTTATCAGGCAAACGCGTACTTGTGATCGGTGCCGGAGGCGCCGTGAGAGGGGTGCTGCAACCTTTGTTAAATGAATCACCTGAAGAAGTCATTATTTGCAATCGAACATTCGCTAAAGCCGAAGTATTGGCCAGCGAGTTTAGTCAATTGGGCAACATTATCGCGAAGGAATTCTCTGAGTTAAGCGGAGAATTTGATGTGATCATCAACGGCACATCCGCCAGTTTGAATGGCGAACTGCCGCCAGTGCCAGAGTCTGTGATTGCCAGTCATACCAGTGTTTATGACATGATGTATGGCAAAGATCCCACGGCTTTTTTGTTGTGGGCGCAAAATCTGGGAGCTGGAAAAATTGTGGATGGCTTAGGCATGCTAGTCGAGCAAGCAGCCGTCAGTTTTGATCTGTGGCGCGGGGTGCACCCTGACAGTATGTCAGTATTGTCACACCTCAAAAGCCAGCTTAAATAGTGCGCTGACATTCTTGGATGGGCATCATCCAGACATAAAAAAACCAGCATCTAGCTGGTTTTTTTATGTGTAATGCTTTCTTGATGTGAGGTTAGTCGTCTAGGTCATCCCAATAGTCATCAAGCTGCATCTTCTTTCGCTCAAGATGGGCTTCAATGGCGCGTCGGGCAATGAGTTTGGCTGATTTCTCATCGTGCTTATTTACGATGATGTTCCCTTCAGTGTCAAAGTTAACAAGTTCACTGGTTTCAGTGTTTTCAACAACGGCTGCTTCCATGATGTTACCCCTTTGGTGTTTTACTTGTGTAAAACTTATTTTTATTGTTCAAGGTAACAACATCATGACAATTTAAAAAAAAATATCAACAAGCTACTTGGCCAAGTGATTGATTTTTAATCAAAAAAAGCGTGTATATCGGACAAATATTCAAAATGGTGATTTTGCATTCGTCATAATCAGCCAGAAAGAAAGACCCTTATGGCCGAATCTTTTTTCCTTAGGTGAGATGAGAAGATTAAATATTTGCGGCAGGATCTGTGGAGTAGACAATTTACGAAAGTCTTTCCGTCGATTCTTCAGAATCAGACTGTCTCAGTGTGTTGATGCTTTCTTTGATTTTGGCTAGGTGGTTGTCTGAAAATTAATAGGGCCCGTTGAAAGCCTATATTTCAGAATCGGACTGTCTCAGTGTGCTGATGCTGTCTTTGATTTTGGCTAGGTGTTCATCAAAGTCAGGACCTTTGCGCTGGGCTACGCCAACGGCCAAACAATCTATGACCAGCAGGTGAGCAATGCGAGATGTCATGGGTGTGAATACATCCGTATCTTCATTGATGTGCACATAAATAGGAATGTCAGCCAGGTTGCTTACCGGAGTATTAGGCGGAGACAAGCTGATGACGTGGGCCCCTTGTTGCTTAGCAATCTTCATGGCGTGCAATAAATCTTTGGTTTTACCGCTCTGACTGACAGCTACTACCACATCGTTTTTCTCGAGTGTGACCGCTGACATGCTTTGCATGTGAGGGTCGCTATAAGCCACCGCACTGAATTGTAAACGGAAAAACTTATGCATGGCATCCATGGCCACAGCACCGGAAGCACCAAAGCCGTAAAACTCCACCCGTTTCGATTTGATCAGGGCATCAACCGCATTGGCAATCTGCTGTTCATCTAAATAGTTACGCACCTTCATAATTTGCGTGACACTGGTATCAAAAATCTTTTTAACAATGTCGCCACTGGTATCGTCATCGGCAATGGCAAACTGACCAATGCCATGAATGCTGGTATTGCTTTGGGCCAGTTGTACTTTAAAGGCTTGAAAACCGTTTAAGCCAAGGGCTCGGCAAAAACGGACGATGGTGGGTTCGCTCACTTGCGCTTCTTGAGCCAAATCCACAATGCGCATGTGTATCACCGCGTCCATATTTTCCAATACGTACTGGGCAACCTTCACTTCAGACTTACGCATGTCGGGAATGGCTTGACGGATTTGAGAAACAAAAGTGGACTGGTTCGGCACGAAGAGAAACTTACATTAGATTTTGGTTAAGTATAGCGTAAAGCGTATTGGAAATGATCTAGGCAATGATCATAAAAGCGAGCGGATTAGAAAAATTAAGCTAAATAATTTAAGAGAAAATCTTAAA
>CAJXIT010000157.1 GCA_913054055.1 uncultured Thalassolituus sp. | reverse complement strand
TTCGCCTCAATATCTTCTATTATTTCAAACTTTCAAACTTTCAAACTTTCAAACTTTCAAACTTTCAAACTTTCAAACGTATTACGCCTTATAGATTTTTGCTGGTAATGCTTGTCTTGCTGCGGCGCCGACTACCCAATCTAGCATTACACCTTTCCCTTCTCGCGTTGGGTCTATAAGACCAATATCATTGATGTTAACCCCATCATTTGACTTCATTTTTACTGGTTGCTGGGTATCCCCAATCCAATGTGCACGTTCTCCTAACTCTTTGTGCCCAAAACCATGTTCAAAACCAAGAGTGCCTGGTTTAATGCCTTCAACAATCATGGCTAATGCTTTGGTTGAAGCACTTGGCGTTTCAATAATAAACACGTCACCAGTTTTGATACCTGACGACTGAGCATCTTGAGGGTGGATATACACAGGGTTGATGCCTTTAATCGATTCTAAGCGAGGAGAAAGGTTAGACACGGCGCTGTGAATATTCGACTTGAAGTTGGTTAAGGTAAATGGCCAATCACTTGTCGGATATTTCTTTTCGAGTGGCGTACCATCTGACAACTTCTGAGGGTGCCAAGTTGGGCAACCAGTATATAATTCGCCCGTCATGGTATTGCGAGATGTCCCTAGCTTTTCATTCCAAATCGATAACGGTTTCATCCATTTATTCGTCATTTGATTATCGTTATAAGCTTGCGTTGCATCTTGGAATCGACCACCTCTGGCAAAAATATACGCCACTTTAAGCATTTCATCAGGGGTGAGTGTCTTTTGCATCGCAGGCATTAAGCGTTCTAACCCAGACCACACTATGTCTTCTGCATCTACATTGGGTACACCGCCTTTTACAAAGGCAAGGTTTGCGGCAGAGCGAAGGTAGAAATCTTCAGCGTTATGAATGCCATGCCAGTTACCATTGTGGTCTTTAATCGCCTTGTCACCAAAGCCACCCAAGTTCAGCTCTTTTGCCACATCAATAAAGAAGTTCTCTAAGTTAATGGCACGACCATCTTTTGTTTTTGATGTCTTAGGTTCCACAATTGGCCAGCGAGCAGTGACGGCTTTGGTTGCTACTCCATGCCAAGGCACAGCCATCCCCCAGCTTTCGTAGGTAACGGTATCAGGCACTAAGTAATCGGAAAGTGCGGTGGTTTCATTGATGAACGCATCAATCGAAATGATTAACCCAAGCTGTTTGGGATCTTTAAGTTTATTGCTTAGTAAATTATCTAACCCCGGTACGCCATAGAGCGGGTTCGCCATGTGGTTGATCCATGCTTTCGCTCTATATGGATAGCCATCTATTGCAGCAGATAAATGCTCGGTTAATAGCGGTGCTGAAATAGGGTACCAAGGTGCACGCGTTGGGTAAGGGGATTCACCCGCAGCAACACGACGTTTGTATTCGCTGGTTTTGTGATAAGGGAATTTACTTCGCGAAAGGAAAATACCTTTAGGCTTGGTTTTGCCATCGAATTGAGTGAAATCGTAACGAGGACCAGCGGCAGAAGTTGGATAACCTCCGGCTTTCGCCATTGCTCCCCCTTTAGAGTTTATGTTTCCTACAAGCGCGTTCAGCATCAAAATAGAGAAAGAATTGTAGAAACCATTAGTGTGCATATTGCCACCATGTGTATCAACAACCGCTTTAGTGCCATGACTGGTAAAGCGTTGAGCTAACGCTATGATTTTATCTTCCGCAATATCACATTGCTGGCTGTAGAAAGCTAAGCTGTATTTGAACGCTTCCTCTTTTAGGCGTTGTAAAGACGATTTAACGCGAACGACTTCACCATTAATGATCACATCTCGGTCTACAAATAAGAGTGCTTCATCCACACTTGTGTGCTGTTCTGCTTCTGAATTTTCGCTATTTATGACGACAAAAGCATCACTGTCTGATTGCGCTTCACCCGCATAAGCCAAGCCAATATCAGATGCACGGAGCATGCGACCATTACCCGGGTGCTTTTCATCACTGATGATTAAGTGACTCGCGTTACACCAATGAGCGGTTCCCGCTTTCTTCATGGCTTGTGAGCTTGGGCGAGAGAGGAAATTATGGTTATAGCGTTGGTTTTCTATGATCCATTGAATCATCCCAAGCACTAGGGCTGAATCCGTCCCCGGTTTGATCGGTAACCAGTTGTTATTATCACCTGCGGCAAGGCTTGATGAACCAGCAGGTAAGCTTGGCGTGACAATGGTGTAATTTAACTGACCATTGGTGCGAGCTTCAGCTAATTGGCGAGCTTGACGTTTAAATGGGTTCCCCGCTTGAGCTGGTGACATGCCAATGAACAGCACAAACTCAGCATTGTTTAAGTCAGGTTTTAGGTGTGCGAACTTATTTAAGTCATTCATTAATGCGCCAGAGCCTGCGCGAAATGCATAACCGCAATAGGAGCCGTGGTGTCCGAAATTACGAGTGCCGTAGCTGTTAAAAGCAAAGCGCTTTAATATGTCATCACGTCCTTCATTACCGGCGTTCGTCACCAACAATTGGTTGGATTTTGGTCCGTATTCAGGGTTATTTGGGTCTAGGGGCGTTTTAATGTCTCTGATAGAGCGTAAACCTTCGACTTCTCCTTCACCAAATAGGTTGCCACCTTCCGTGACTTCCTTAATCAATTGCTCGTAGCTAATTGGTTCCCATTTACCTTCACCACGCTTACCCACTCGTTTTAAAGGTTGAGTGATACGATAAGGGCTGTTTTGTATCTCAAGCATCCCGTTACCACGAGCGCAAGCGGTTGATCTTCCTTGTAAACCCGCTTCACCAGACATGCTGATGTAAGCGTCTTTTACTGGGGTTTCAAACGGTATTTGTTGATCACTAGAAAGCGGGTGGTATGGGTTACCTGAAATACGAAGTATTTCATCACTGCGGTTATCAATACGAACGCGTAACCCACATAGAGTCCAGCAACCAAAGCACATAGAAGGGGCAACGCGCTGATTGGGGTTAGGTGTGATTTTACCTTTCTCATCTACTTTGTATTCAGTTTCTAACGAGTTACCGTGATGAATGTGCTGAGTTTTATTCCCCGCAGTACCTTCTACAACTCCGTGAACCATGTGTTTAGTTGTGGTTGCGTAGCCCGCAGCAAACGCACCGACACCGCCTGCAGCAAGACCTGTTTTTAAAAATTGACGACGTTTGTTATCCATAATGATTCCTTAATTACAGGTTTGGAGTGCGCGAAAGTGAAGAGTGAGATGCTGCATTTTTACGTAAGGAAATAACTTCAGAAGCAAAGAGTGCCATTGCAAGCCAAAGCCCTAACATTCCTATGATGCCAAGCCAGCCCGCGCTGCCCATTGGGAGCTCATAAGGAAATGCTCCCGCATCAAATCTAGGGATAGTTTGCACTTCCATCATAGTGACCCAACGCACAACCCATGCACACACTAAGCAGGTGAATGACATAAGAGCGAGCCCTACACGGTGATTGAGCACTTGTTCGCTAGCGAAAGACAGCAGGATACAAACCAAAAGAGCAGCCGTCATAGAGGTGATGTTGATGACCCAATCACCATTTTCGTACAAAGAAAAATGGCTATGGTTAGACGCCCAAATGGAAACAAGAATGACCCCAAGCACACCATTAAGGCTGACTGTGTTCTTAATGATCTTCAGATCGCAAGCCGTGAAAAGCCCTTTTGATGAAGGAAGAAAAGCAGACATCAATAAAGTGAACCCAATGGCAGCGATAAACGCAGTCGTGAACCACAATAATGGTGAAGCTGGTTGATTCCATAATGGACGGCTCGCAATGACTGCGATTTCAGCGCCGGTATACACAGCAATAGATAAGCCAGAAAGGACCGTCAGGCTAGCCACTATAAGCAATTGCTTAGATGATACTTGCCATTGACCTAATGTAAGGAGCGCAAGCTTACGGAGAAAAGGATTGTCGCTGTGCTTCAGTTGGGCAATGTCTTCACGCAAGTAAAGCCAAGCGGTGAGCACCGTTAAGCCTGAGAATAATGGCAGGAATAACGAGCCTAATGACATCCATGACCAAGGCGTCAAATGAGCGTAGAAGTGCCATGCTCGACCTGGTTGGTGAAGGTCACCAGTTAATGCAAGTGGGCCTACAATCGCCCCAATCGCCATAATCACGACTAAAGATGAGCGAAATAAATGACTTGTGGAATCTTTAAAAATAAGCGCAATTAAAAATAGAATCGCGGCTGCGTAAGCTGAACCAATATAGAAAAAGTATTGAACGGCCCACGGAAGCCAAGCAATTTCTTGAGCTGGGACTAAAACTTCGGTGATATTCATAGGTTGTCTCCCTTCTTTTGAGGGGCATAAGTTTGCTGGGTATCAATTTGAGGATCATAGATGGCAGGCTGCGCGTCTACATGGCTGATAAAGCGTTCATTCATGCCAATATAAAACACGTGCGGCTGAGTGTTTTCTTCGGGTTTCAACACTTTAATGTCTTCTTGGTTTTCAGAGAGTAGGCGGTTAATTTCACTGTTTGGATCATGGAGATCACCGATAACGCGAGCGCCACCTACACACGTTTCTACGCAGGCAGGCAAAAGCCCATCTTCAAGCCTATGAGCGCAAAAGGTACATTTGTCGGCAGTTAGGGTGTCTTGGTTGATGAACCTGGCATCGTAAGGACAAGCTTGAACACAATAGGCACAGGCGACACAGCGTTCGTTGTCTACCATTACAATGCCGTCTTCACGTTGAAATGTGGCTTGAACAGGGCAAACTTTAATGCAGGGTGCATTGTCACAGTGGTTACACAGGCGAGGCAGCATGAACGATTTAACGTCTTGCTTTATGCTTGTCCCATCATCTAATGCCACTTCATACTGTTTGACTGTGGTTCTAAATTGCCCAATTGGCGCTTGGTTTTCTACACTACAGCCGACAGTACAGGCTTGGCATCCGACACACTTTCGAAGATCAACCGCCATTGCGTAACGTTTCCCCACTTGACCTTTACGATCGGGTTGGTTGTTATTACGAATAGCGGTACTGGCTGTGGCGGTATTAATACCGACGACAGGAATAAGGGCGGCTCCTGCGGTGACGGCGCCAAATTGGCTGAAAAACCTTCTTTTTAATGAGTCCATGCTGTACCTATAAATGGGTATGTTGTGCTTTGGGCTCATTGTCTATTTTTGCGTTTTCAGCGGGTATTGTGGTTTTCCACATACCCCGATCAAAGTTGATCTAGAACAAAATACGGTTTTCTAATTCAAGCTGTTATGCTCATAATTCAAAGAACGTCAGTGAAGGTGGAGGTTCCCAATGCTTAGGTATTTCATACGAATACTGGCCACCTGTTTAATCGTGGGAAACTTGAGATATGAGATATGAGATATGAGATATGCAAGCCGTGAAATGTAAATTCCAACGACGCTTTTCGGTAGTCACTATGTGCTTAGCTGGCTTCATTGCTCTCGAGGTTGGTGCTTCTGAAAATAGCGAGGGTATCGTTTCTACATCTACATCTACATCTACATCAGTTTCGACTTCGGCATCGATTCAAACTGAACATAGCACTCAAATTGTAGAGGTAGGGGTACTTGCGATTAGAGGACGATTGGCAGCAAAGCAGCGTTGGCAGCCTACTATGGAGTGGTTAAGTGAGCGTATTCCGCATACTCAATTCATTCTAAAGCCATTTAACCTACAAGAAATGGCTGAAGCGGTGAAAGATCTTAGTGTTGATTTTGTTATCACTAACCCTGGTCAGGCTGTTCGCCTTGGGCGTCAGTATGCGTTGTCTTGGATGGCGACCATGACCAGTAATAACTCTGAATATCAAATGAGCGGTAAGAATACTCATGGCATTGGGTCTGCACTTGTTGTAAAGCGTTTGTCACCTTATATCTCACTTGAACAATTAAATGGAAAGCCGATTGCAGCCGTTGCAGATAATGCGTTTGGGGGGTACTTAACCATGCGCTATGAGGTGTTTGAGCAAGGGATGAACCCAAGTCAGTTTTTCTCTAATGTTCAATTCCTTGGTTTTCCTATTGATGCCAGCTTGTACCAGCTACGTGAAGGGAATATTGAAGCGGCAGTCGTTCCAGTGTGTTTAGTAGAGAAAATGATTCAAGAAGGCTTATTAGTTGCGGATCAATTTCGAATCATTAACAGTAAATCACCGGACGGTTTTCTTTGTCAGGTTTCGACTGAGCTTTATCCGAACTGGTCTTTTGCTAAAACAGAACGAGCTTCCACCCAACTCGCTAAGCAAATGGCTCAGCTTTTGTTATCAATGCCTAAAGACAGCGAAGCTGCTATGGCATCAAATGCATCTGGCTGGACTTCACCTACCAGCTTATTATCCATCGACAAATTGTACCAAGGTTTAGATATGCATCCCTTGCAGCAACCTTGGTGGAAAGAAGCTCTGATCTGGCTTAAGCATAACCAACAATGGGCGTGGGCATTTTTCCTGCTAGTGGTTGTATTAAACGCTTATCACTTTTGGTTGGAATACAAATTCAGCCGCAGTAAAAAACAGCTTGAGCAGACATTGCATCGTCTAAAAGAAAAAAGTGAATTACTTGAACACTCGCAACGAGTGTCTGTTGTGGGTGAATTAGGCAGCAGTTTGGCACACGAGATAAATCAGCCACTCGCGGCTATCCGAAATTACAGTGAAGGCGGTTTACTGCGTATTGCCAAGCATAAGCCTATAGAGGATATAGCGCCTGTATTCGAGAAAATACAAACGCAAGTGGAGCGAGCTGACGCTATTATTCAGCGATTAAGAACGATGATCCAAAAACGTACATCCGAGAAAAGCGCTACAGATATCGAGTTGCTGATTACCGAGACTTTGGAGTTGCTCGACTTTCGCTTGGTGAAATATGGCGTTCAATTAGAGAGTCAAACACAAGGTACAGCAGTACTTGTTCATGCTGATCGGGTCGGGTTACAGCAAGTGATAGTCAATGTTATTAATAACGCGACAGACGCATGTATGGCACAGCAGCAGCTAATGGAAGGTCAAGGCGTCAGCTACCAGCCTAAAATTACGTTACATAGCCATTATCGACATACTGATACTGATACTGATACTGATACTGATACTGACGCTAACGCAGAGTGGTGTCTTTCTGTCATTGATAATGGAACGGGGTTAGGTGAGGTTCATAGTGAAGTCACCCAAGCCTTTGTGAGTACCAAAAATGATGGACTGGGGTTAGGGCTCGCCATTTGCAAAGATGTGATTGAAGATCACAATGGTCAGTTCCAAATTGAATCTCATGCGCCAAATGGCTGTATAGTGACAGTAATACTACCAGCATAATACGCGCCCATTTATCCCGTGTTATTTAATCATTGATAGAGGAATGCATTATGTCTGAGGCGCTGAAATCCCTCCCTGTATATGTGGTCGATGATGATGAGTCGATCCGTGACTCGTTAAGTTTCTTACTTGAAGAACACGGCTTTAATGTGACTACTTATGAAGATGGACCAAGCTTCCTAAATACAGCCGACATTAAGGTGGCAGGTTGCGTGGTGCTCGATAGTCGAATGCCATTAATGCGTGGGCAGCAGGTTCATGAATATTTGATTGCAGAACATAGCTCGCTTGCAGTGATTTATCTGACTGGTCATGGTGATGTACCAATGGCGGTTGAAGCCTTACAGTCTGGTGCTGTGAATTTCTTTCAAAAACCAGTGAAGGGCAATGAATTAGCAGAAGCTATTTTGGTTGGCTTGAACGCTTCACAGAGCAAAGCTGAAAAATCGTTACATGAAGAGGCTTACCGCTCTTTAACACAAAGAGAAAAAGAAATCTTATGCCTGATTATTGAAGGTAAAAGAAACCAAAGAATTGCAGATGAGCTTTGCATCGCGGTAAGAACGGTAGAAGTGCATAGGGCAAGCTTACAGAAGAAGTTCTCAGCGAAAACCGTGGCTGAATTAGCGTATGTTTACGGTCTGCTGAACTAATTCGTTATGGCTAGATGCTGTTGCATGATGGTTATTACCGCTCATCTTGGTGAGTTTTCCTGAAATATGCTTATTAATTCATGCGTCTTCTTCAGGTTTTCCATGAATAGCCGCTAAA
>CAJXIT010000156.1 GCA_913054055.1 uncultured Thalassolituus sp. | reverse complement strand
GCTCGCATAGGCGATTATGGCGAAGGGGTTGATGAACTTGCAACAAATAACTGGCTGGCAGAATTTCAAACTGCATTCGCTGTGAATGATACTGCTCAAGCCCTAATCACTTATGACAATATTGCCAGTGCCATCGCTGAGTATGAGCGTTCTATGGTGTTTACCAATCATCCATGGCAACAATATATGGACGGGGATTTAAACGCCATTTCAGAAACGGCAAAAGCCGGTGCAAAATTATTTTTCTCTCGACCGGAAGATGGAGGCGCTGGTTGCAGTGCTTGCCATAAAGGCCAATTATTTTCTGACGAGCAGCATCATACCGTTGCGTTTCCACAAATTGGCGTGGGTAAAGGTGATGGCACAAACGGTACAGATGATTTTGGCAGAATGAGAGAAACAGGATTACCAACAGATAAATATGCGTTCAGAACAGCATCACTATTAAATATTTCAGTTACGGGCCCATTTACTCATTCTGGTAGTATGCCAACCCTTGAAAGTGTGGTGCGTCACTATATCAACCAAACACAATCTATTAATGATTTTGTGGCGGGTAATAATGATTTAGGTGTGTGTAACCTTGCTCAATTTTCCGAAACGGACGATTGCGCAACGCTTTATCCAAATGTGCAAGTCAATACTAATACCGCCCTGGCTAAGTTAATCTCAGAGCAAACATCAGGAGATAGCAAGGTACCTAAAAATCTAAATTTTAATGATAATGAAGTCACTCAATTAGTGACATTTTTAGAAGCACTTACTGATCCTTGCGTTGAAAGCCGTGAATGTCTTTCACCTTGGATCCCTACGGCAGAAGAAACACTGGATGGATTGCAGCTTAACGCAAAAGATAAAGACGGTAACTTGTTATAAAAGTTTAGCTTTACACGCTTAGCGGTGTAAACCGCTAAGCCATTGACGTTTTTTAATCAGAAAATAATGGTAACGCCATTAAGATCGCATCTTCCCTTCCCTGCTTACCTGGGTAATAATTTTTACGTCGACCAATTTCATTAAAGCCTAGCTTTTCATATAAATGAATGGCGCTGGCATTGCTGACTCTTACTTCTAAAAACATCTCATGGTTTTTACGTTGTTCGGAGAAATCGATCAGGTGAGTTAATAGTTGATTAGCATAACCCTTACCTTGTTGTGATGGGGATATACAGATGTTCAATAACTCCACTTCACCCACTACAAACGACAATACGGCATAACCGATGATTTTATCGTTAACTTCAAATACGCAGGCATATTTGTTTGTAGTAACCGCTTGTTCGAATAATGATTTAGACCAGGGGAAAGGGTAAGCATCTTGCTCAATAGCAAATACTTGGTCCACGTCGCGTAGCAACATTTCACGAATAGAAGAGTCTGACATGTTTGATTAATCAGTTAATCGATGAGGAATCAAAGTTTTCCAGAGAATTTTTTTATGCTCTGGGTTAGTAAGCAGGTCGTCCAAAGTTGTCGATATCTTAACTGGATTTAAATGGGCGAACCAGTCATCGTCATCAGTAAAAACCACTAACTTTTTCACTGTGCTGATTTCTTGCAAGCGGTGAATGTGGTCTTTTAAATGCTTGGCTGCCACTTCAGGACCTTGATCTATATTAGGTGCATCTAACATGGGCCAAGAAAAAATACCCACATGACGTGGTTTGGTTTTTTTACCTTGAAGATAGTGCGCAATGTTATGCACTAACTTGTGATGCTCTGGCTGAATGTTTACATGGCCATTCACCAACCATAAGCCTGAACCGTAACACCAGAACTGTAAATTAAATTCAGGGGCATTTGCCTTTGCTGGATTCTCATTAGCCGTTGTAGTCTGCTGAGCTGCTTTTAGCTCACCTCCTGGGTATGCCGGTGCAGCAGCCATTGGCGAGATAGGGTTAATACCTGTTGCCGCTTTAATGTTTTCAACATTCGTTGCCATCTCGCTGCTTGCGGCAGACGCGTCAGCAGAACTCCTTGCCGTTTCAGCCTGTGACTGTTTGCTAGAATTGGGAACCGGTGTTTGCTTCGCCTCAATGTTTTGAGCAGAGCTTGCAGTTGAAGCTTGATGCTGAGCAACACCTGTTTGAGGTGCTGCATGTGTGACATCATTTACTGCTGTATTAACCTGATCAACTTGACTAGGAACCGAAGCTTGCTGCAAAGATTGTTCACGTGGCACCCATACGTCTATGCCCAAGTGATCAAGATATTGCAGTTGTGCTCCGGTAAATTCCATTATGGTTATACACCATCCGTTTGCGGATGGGCTTTATCACCACTTTCAAGCAGGTTTAATGCATTTATATAAGCCTTAGCGGATGCCACAACGATATCCGTATCGGAACCTACTCCGTTTACAATGCGACCAGCTTTTTCTAATCGAACCGTCACTTCACCTTGGCTATCAGTGCCACTGGTAATCGAATTCACAGAATACAGTTGAACGTTCGCATTAGACTTAGCTAAACCTTCCACTGCTTTAAATGCAGCATCAACCGGACCACTGCCTTCTGATTCAACTGTGGTTTCTTTACCCTCAACGGAAAGTGTCAATTTAGCTTTAGGGGTTTCGCCCGTTTGGCTATGAGCTTCTAACGTCACCAATTCATATTTGTTATCAATGGTGCGCGCTTCACTCACTAAGGCCTGTAAATCTTCATCAAAGATTTCGTGTTTTTTATCTGCCAATTCTTTAAAGCGAGCAAATGCTACATTAAGGTCTTGATCAGAATCAAAGGTGACACCAAGCTCTTCTAAGCGGGCACGAAACGCGGCACGGCCAGAGTGTTTACCCATCACCATTTTATTTGCGCCCCAACCTACATCTTCGGCTTTCATAATTTCGTAGGTTTCACGATGCTTTAATACGCCGTCTTGGTGAATGCCCGCTTCGTGGGCAAAAGCATTTGCCCCTACGATGGCTTTGTTTGGTTGCACAGGAAACCCTGTAATAGAAGAAACCATGCGAGATGTTGGCACAATAATTTGTGTATCAATGTTGGTATGCACGTCAAACAAATCACTTCGGGTACGCACACCCATTACCACTTCTTCAAGTGACGCATTACCGGCACGCTCACCCAAACCATTAATGGTACATTCAACTTGGCGTGCGCCATTTGCCACTGCCGCTAATGAATTGGCCACAGCCAAGCCTAAATCGTTATGACAATGAACAGAGAAGATTGCTTTATCAGAATTCGGAATTCGTTCGATCAGAGTTTTGATGTTGTTACCAAACTCTTCTGGTATGGCATAACCCACAGTATCCGGAATATTGATTGTGCTAGCACCTGCATCAATGGCCGCTTCAATCACTCGGCATAAAAAGTCTATATCAGAACGGCCTGCATCTTCACATGAAAATTCCACATCGGCCACTTGGTTACGAGCACGCTTAACAGCATATACAGCACGTTCAACCACCTGATCTGGTGTCATGCGCAGCTTGTGTTCCATATGAATTGGGCTGGTGGCAATAAAGGTATGAATTCGAGCACGTTCTGCGGCTTTTAGTGCCTCTGCAGCTCGGTCAATATCACCATCTACTGCACGAGCTAAAGAACAAATGGTGCTTTCACGTACAGCCTGTGTAACAGCCACAATAGACTCAAAATCACCTGGACTTGCAGCTGCAAATCCGGCCTCAATCACGTCCACCTTCATTTTTTCAAGTGCTTTACCAATGCGAACCTTTTCATCTTTGTTCATAGATGCACCTGGGCTTTGTTCCCCATCGCGCATTGTGGTATCAAAAATAATTAATTGGCTCATGATATCTGGCTCCTAACTCTTACAACATCACTGATTATAGGCTCTAGAGAGCATTTTCATCGTGATGGAGAGGGTAAAATCTGTATAAATAAGAATGGGGGAACTATAGCGTTTAAAGGCAAGAATTTCCATGCTTGCCTTTATTGGAAGCGCTAAAAAGTCTAGCGAATTGGGGTAACCGATAAGGTTGAGGACATATTCAAGTTTTGCAATTTAACACCATGCAGCATAGGGGCTGTAGCGTTTTGATGAATCATATTCACCGATTCAATGTTAAGTTCTTTAATTTGAACATTATTAGAAATGATCAAACCTTCTGGACGATCGGCTTTTTCAAGGTCTGTAGGGGCGACCACGTACTTATAACCTGCAGTTTCACCTGCATCCATTATTAACTCTGACCCTTCAGCACCACTTACACCGTTTGTATCCGTACCAGAGTTCTTTTTCAATACACGTGTTTTAGCCACATCAATGGAGGTGGTGGTTTGAATGCCATGAGTATTAGCCGTGTCATCATAGCCATCGGTGGTGTAGATATTATCCACTTTCAAGGCTGTACCAGTGCCTATCACTCCCGCAGAGCGGTTGGTTTCCCATGTGACGCTGTTTTCTTTTGATCCATTTCGTTTTTGCAACATGGTTTGTGTAGTAACCGTTAAACCTTGAGTTTCTGGGTCAATCCAATTGCCATCACATGAAGCTAGGTCTGTTCCCGTTCCACCTACACACTTAGCAATGCCTGCTCCACCACCACTGATGGTGACTTTTGAACCTGTTTGATATTGCTTCACAATCAAGGCACCTAAACTGCTTCCAGTGGTACTATCTCCAAAACGAACATCGTTAATTGTAAATTCACTCCACAGCTCACCTAACACCAATTGAATACCTTGCGTATCCACATCCATGGTGACATCTCTAAAATGGAACTCGTACATGGCATTATCCAAATAAATACCATTGCCAGTTGAAGCGTTCCTAGTGACTGCAAAATTTGCATCATTTAATAAAACATCACCATCAAATGTCACACCACTGCCATTCGCACCACCGCCACGAATCTCAATCGCTGCATTAATCGTAAATGACGCTTGTGGTGACATGCCTAATAGTTCGTAACCGGTTTGCAGCTGGGAGCTTTCATCGCCGACCTTTAAGCCATCAAAACTGTAATTGACCCGATAGTCTTTCACACCAATGGCAAGGAAAGATTCTGTACCGTTTGTGGCATCGATAGAGTTAGCGCCACCAGAACGTAAATCCAATGTCACGTAACCAGAACCGTAAGTTTGATAGTTATCGATTCGAATTGAGTGAGAGTCATCGGTATAAACAAAGTCCGCCTGTAAGTTCCATTCGTTAAACAAGCTGATACCGTCAGAGGTACTGATTACCTTGTTATAGAAACTGGTCATGAATGGATCAATGGCATCTAAATTTTGTCCTGCAAACGCAATCCCAGGTGCGATCAGGGTTCTATTCACATAATCTACAGTGTCATGCGTGCCATCTGAGAAATCAAAAATCATCTCAAACTCACCGACAGAGTTACCAGCAATTTCAAAGTTACCCACTTTAAAGTTGCCCGATACCTGATCAAATTGAGTCCAAATGTGATCACCTAATACAGCATTCCCAGTGCCAATATCAAAAGTAAAACCTGCAATATCGATAACACCTGACTGCTTAGCAAATTTTACCGTGGATTCATCTGTATAAGTGGAAACGTTACCATCGCCAATAAGGTTTACAGATTCATCAAACTCAAAATGACCATTGAAGGTAATACCAACATCTTCACGACCTCCACCATGTATTTGAATTTGACTATTTATTAGGTTCAGGCTTCTTGAAAAACTTCCTAAAGAATTTTCAGTAATACACGCAGAGGCACTAAAACAAGCACTCGCGATTGATACATCAGCACTATAGCTTGGTATGTCAATTACTAAGGCTGTGGTTGAGACGTCAATGCTTTTTTCCTCAAAGACAGCATCCGACAATATAGTATCAATTGTCATACCATCAACCCTGAAAGTATTACCGTTTGTCGTCCACTGAAAGCCAACATTTTCAAAGCTTGTTGTCGTATTGATTAGAAAACCTGTCGGACTTGCATTACTGATTTGAATTAAATTTGTGCCTTCAAAATCAAAACTATACTGACCAAAACTTCGACTACCGATATGACTGCCAACAGATATACCACCAACCTGGATACGAGTTGATTCAAATAAACTATCTATAAACAAACCTTCATTTCCATCAACATTAATTAAATGCTGAGAAAATGCAGGCGTGGTATCAACATCTAGGGAACTACCTATCTTAATATCTGAGTATTGTAAGTCTCCACCTGACGAACCGTTATTATCAGAATAAGTTATTGATCCAACGGTGATGAGTTTATCAAAGTTAACTCCAATACCTGTCTGACCACTAACTGTTTCCATAGATGTCTCATCTAGACCTACAAGATCAGCTTGAACAACAGAGATAAAAGGTAATAGTAGCAATCCAATTTTTTTCATTATGGATTTCCTACTGGGAACACAAGAATATTGCCTTGCATTTGCACTGAGCCATTAAAATCTACACCATGGCGAACCTGCTCTTGATAGCCTGTATCCGTGGGACGCCCTTGGGTACTGGTCACATAACTATAAGAAAAATCGTTAAACTTTACTTCACTAGGCAACCCAATCTCTAAAACTGTTTTACCTGTAATTCCAGCTTCATCTTCATCACCACCAAAATTATCAGTGGCCTCAATATCTCTTGCTCTAAGGGTTAACCCTTCAAATGAAACGCTGCCCTGCAATTCATCTAGCGCCAGCCAGCCATCTGTATCATTTGGCTTAATCGCTAACCTAGCGCCGCAGCGATCAGCTGTTAGAGCTTGTTTTTCTGTGCAACTCCCCCATACAATACTGGCATCGTTTGGGTCAATATTCCCTACATCAGCGGAGGTCAGTGGACCACCATCTTCATTGAAGGTTAATTCACCTGAAAGACTCACACCATTCTGGCCTGTGATACTGTCTAAACCCTCTTCTGTAAGAGACTCAAGCGCATTCGCAGACAATCCAATCGCAAAACTCATGCTGAACAAAGTAAGGTATTTAAAGCTAAGGGATATCACGACTTTTCACCTCTAAATATTGGATCTGAAGCCCTTGTATTGAAGAGGAGCCAAAACTTTCTGAACTCGGCCCAGCCGTCATATCTCCAACACTTATGTTAGTTTTGCGACCATTCGTATAATAGTCGTCATACCAGTTCCAAGTTGTTGCGTCTGATCCTGCTAACAAACCATCAGCTGCAATACTTCCACCGCCAGTACGCGTATCACCGGGTTCAGGCAAGGCTTGAATACTAATATTTAAAAACCCGTTAGCATCGACTGCTATCGTCATTGGCTGATAGTATTTTGCGTCTCCTAAAGCTAGCTCCATGCTAAAGTCTTTAAAACCCACTTGCTCACCACAAACCGAACCGTCAAGATTACAACTATCAAACATTAGTTCACTTGCGTAAAAATTCATCTGAGCCTCTAGCATAAGTGTGCTGTCATCAATGTCATCACCATTAATATCTGCATCGCCACCCCAGAAGCGCATGTAACTACCATCCATATTGGCTGATACTGCATGGAAATTTAAATTTACATTTTTATTTGTATCGGTAAATTCTCGATTTATACGGTAACCCATATCAAAGCGCTCACCATGGAAACCTGGTACCGCCTGATCTGAACGACTGGCACAAGTGCCTGTTCCCTGTCCTTGGCTAGGATCTGTACAATGATAACCGACAGCCATATCTACGTGTTTTTGCATTGCAATTTCTAAGACAGATTTATCCGCCCAACCATCAGTACCATCACCGATGGTATTACCATCAACAAGATCAATAGTTATTGGATTATTTAATCGGCCGATATTGACAACCTTGCCATCTAAATCAGACCCATAGTTAGTGCCTGTACCTGCAAAGTAAAACTGTCCTATTGAAGTGGTTACTACGTTGCCATCGGCATCTTCGATACCAGTAATCAGAAACTTATTACCCGCACCTCCACCAGCCAAAGTACCTGAAGCACCGTCATCACGGGCGTTAAGTTCTTCTGCAAGCATTTCAATTTGGTAACTTTCGTAGACAAGACCAACCCCCTCACCAGTGAGCTCAGATAACTCAGATTCAGTAAGGTCCTTCAGTTCTGCAGACACAAGTGTACTTAGCAGTAACATAAATGGAATGATGGTAATTCGATTCAGCAAGAATTGGCCCTTTTATTATTTTTTTAGCCTTTATCTAGAATACGTTTTTTT
>CAJXIT010000155.1 GCA_913054055.1 uncultured Thalassolituus sp. | reverse complement strand
TGGAACCAGAACTTGTTTGAGGTAGTGCTGCAGCCAGAAACTAAAATAATGAAGAAAACAGGCAGAAAGCCTTTTAAATGTTTAAACATAACTTTGCATGGCCTCCATTTCTGCCTCTTGCTGCATGAGCAGTCGGTTGAATTTAGGTGCAAGGCCATTAACTTGGTAGCAATTAATGTAGCCTGTTTTCCCCTTGATGATCATCGGGATTTTCTCTGATGTCATGATCATGCCTTTGGTGGCTTGGTTTTGATAAACAGCCTCGCTAATAAGAAGATGGCCAGGTGTGGCTTGTTCACACAGTCTAGAGGCTAAATTTACGGTGTCGCCTGTTATGGTTGATTGCATGCGTTCGCTTGATCCTATGGTACCTGCGAGTAACTCACCGCAGTGAAGCCCTAGTCGAAACTCTAGAGTGGGGAGGTTTTCTGCGATCCGTTGAGAGTTCATCAGGTCACTTAGGCGAATGAAGATTTCAGCGGTACATATAGCATTAATACAGTGTTTTTTGTCCTCTTTGTGTATACCAAATGTCAGCATGGCGCCATCGCCAATGTAATTGTCGACGGTTCCGCGATACATCTTTGCTGCCTGATGCAATAAAAAATAGTAGTGATTTAAAATGTCGGCTACGTGTTTTGGCGGCTCTTTCTCGCAAAGTTGAGTGAAACCCACAATGTCCACAAATAGTACAGAGCCTTTGGTGGAGCGCAGTGGTTTAGTGGGGGTATTTAAATTTGATAAAATATCTTTTGCGATGTCCTTTGAAATGTAACTGCTGAATTTGTGCTCAATGGATTCTTTGTCCCTTAATCCTTGTAACATTTTCTTAAAGCTCAAAACCAAGTCACCCACTTCGTCATTTTTTGAACTGGGAAGCTTGGGGTTTAACTCGCCTTTAGACACTTTTAGGGCCACTCTTTGTAATCGAGTGATGGGGGCTGTTAATGTTCGAGATAAAAATACAGATAATAAAAGGGTAACTAGGCCTAAAATGCTGGTAATTAGCCCAACCGCATTACGGGTTTTTATTAAAGACTCGGTGATTTCTGAGTTGTCTAGGGTAAGGGTTAATAAACCCGCTTGAACGTCTTGAAAGATGATAGGTGTTTTATAATGGCTAACCGTCAATCGTTTTGATGGTGACTGTGTAAGCGCTTCGGCCAGTAAGGTATTTTTCTCATTATAAATGGCGATATGCTGAATGTTTGACGTAGATGATACTAAATTTTGTAACATGGTAGAGATCGCTAATTGATCATCAGCCATGACCATTTCTGATGAACTGTTTGCTGCCTGTTGTATGATTGTTTGAGCAAATGTATCCGACTGCTTTTGTAAAAGGTTATTCAAATTAAAGCTTAAATATAGCCAAATAGTCCCTGTTGTTAATACAACCAAAATGACCATGGCGAGCATTATCTGCCAAGAGAGCGGAAAGCGAATGGATGTTAATGAAAGCTGTTTAAGTGTCATGTGTATTTAGTGTACAGATTAGAGTGACCCATTTGGCCTGTTTGAAAGCATAAAATAAGAATATGCAAAAGGTACGCAATTCACTGGGTTTTCACTGTGACTTAGCTCTAGAATTAGGCAATCTGTCGTAGACCAGTTGTGCATTCTAATGCTTGTGTCACAGTTTTGAGAGGGTATGAAGACTAGGGCGTTAATCCCAGTCATCACCATAGTCATGAAGCAGCTCTGCACCTGCTTTGATATTCGTCAAAGCCACCACGGTGTAGTCGTCGTAATAAGCCACATTGGGCTTTTTATGGTGGTTAATGAACTTCAAATCATTTTCTACTTTGAATTTATCTTTACCGTCATTCATCCATAAAACATGTAGTCCATCTTTTTTAACGCTATGGCCTTCTAATTTCCCAATGACAGTGCCACGTTTAATATCGGCTTTGGCAAATAACCCTTTGCCGTGTACGTTACTTTCTTTTGGTTCAACTAAATTAGATAGGTCAGTCATTTAAAAATATCTCAAAGCTGTTGCACGGAATAATGGTGCATAAAATAGTTTATTGAATAGGGTGTTAAGCGGATTAAGACTCATTCGTTATGAATGACGTCTCCTTGGCGGTAAGCCCCTGGAGTGATGCCAGTCCACTTTTTAAATGCTCTATGAAAGGTGCTGGATTCTGAAAAACCCAGTTTTTCAGACACATCTTGAATGCTTAAATCTCCTCTACCCAGATAGTGTAATGCGGTGTCTCGGCGCATTTGATCTTTTAGCTCTTGGTAGGTTAGGCCTTCTTCTTTTAGTCGGCGACGAAGGGTTTGTGCGCTGGTGTGTAATGCTTCAGCCACGAATTCAAAATTGGGAAGTTCTTGAGATAAGTCGTCGCCAATAATTGCACGAATTTGAGAAACCAAGCTGTTTCCTTCATCGGGTCTTGCAAGTAAGTCAGCTGGGCTGTGTTTTAAAAATTTACGCAGTGTTGTTTCATTTTGAATGAGCTTTTCATTAAGGAACTTCACGGGAAATTTCATGCCCGTATAGTTGCCATTAAATTCAATGTCGCAATAAAACATGCGACGGTATTCTGATTGATTGATTGGTGGGTCAAACGAAAAGCTGGCTTCAACTAAATTGATTCGGCGACCTATTAGCCAGCTGCCAAAACGGTGCCAAATCACTAATAAGGACTCTACTAAAAAATGGTCGGGATCATTTAGCTGGCTTTCATCCAAAATGATGGTGGCGTATTCATGATCGACTTCTAGTGTGAATTTTGGCAGGTGTAGAAATAAACCATAGAACCGATAAGCGCGTCTAAAGGCCCGTTCTAAAGTGGGGCAGTGAATAACCGCGTGGCACATCATGGCGAATGATCCCAGTTGGCTGGGTACTTTACCCAATCCCATATACTCATCATTCATATCTAGCCAGATGTTTTTAATGAGCTCGGCATACTGTGCAGCAGTGACCCGCGACTTTGGCTCGTGAAGCACATCTTCTAAAATACAGGCTTTGCTTAGCAGCACCTGAATATCCATGCCGTTTTGCCTGGGTCCTCTTAAGGCGGCATTCACATAATGGTATGGAATTGTAAATTCAAGCGTGCTCATGAACTCATTAAAACCCAGTGACAATGGTGATTTTATTGACGATTAGCGCCAAGCATACACAAAGCAACCTAACCTTGCATTAATTTACAAATATCTCGTGTGCTGCGTGGTAGACACGGCTGTCAGGCTATGATTTAGTAAGGTGTCTTACATAAAAATAAAAATAAAATAGAGGTAAGTTATGTTAACTCCTTTAGCAGCCTTTCTAGCGGCAGTAAAAGAACAGCCAAATGCAATTTATTTGCGTCAACCTTTAAACGGTGTTTACCACGAGTTCACATGGAAACAGGTTGCTCAAAACGCTCGTAATATGGCGTATCAGTTAAAAAAGCTAGGTGTCGAGCCTGGTGATAAAGTGGCAATCTGGTCTAAAAATTGTCAAGAATGGATCACCGCAGACATTGCTATCATGATGGCAGGGGCTGTGTCTGTTCCATTGTACCCTGGCCAGTCAAAGGCAAATGTTCATTATGTGTTGGAGCACAGTGAAGCCAAACTGATGTTTGTAGGCAAGCATGATGTTGATCAAGACGTGATTAATAGTGTTCCTGAAGCATTTCCTGTTATTGGATTTTCATACTATTCGGGGCCAACCCATTATGACTGGAATCAGTTGGTATCTATTCAAGCCCCTGAAAGCTACGAAATACATACACCAGAATTAGATGACGTGATTACTTTAGTCTATACATCTGGTACAACGGGCCAGCCAAAAGGTGCGGTTCATACGTGTCGTTCGTTTGCGTTCTCATCAAATAATGGCGTCCAACAAATTAATACAGGGCCAAATGATCGTGCCCTGTCATTTCTGCCTTTAGCGCATGTAGCTGAGAGGATTATTGTAGAAGGCCAGAGCTTTTATGCATGGTTTACCATTTCATTTGCTGAGTCATTGGATACATTTGGTGACAACCTTGCCAGTGTTAAGCCCACATTATTTTTTGCTGTGCCGAGACTTTGGGCTAAATTCCAAGAGGGGATTTTGGCCAAGGTAGGGGGGCAAGCAAAATTAGAGCGCTTATTGTCCATTCCATTATTAGGAAAGTTAGTCGCTAGAAAAATCCGTGTAGGTCTTGGCCTGAATGAAGCGCATATTTGTGCCAGTGGCGCTTCTCCCATTCCTCGGTCTTTGATTGATTGGTTTGATGTAATTGGTATCGAAATAGTTGAAGGCTATGGTATGACAGAGAACCTTTGCTACGGAACATTTAATAAGTCAGGTGATCGGCTGATTGGTTCTGTGGGTAAGCCCTTCTTTCAAAATGAAGTAAAAATCAGTGACAAAGGCGAGATTCTGTTTAAGAGTCAGGCTCTCATGCAGGGTTATTATAAAGAGCCTGAAAAAACGGCTGAAGCATTAGTGGATGGCTATTACCATACTGGTGACAAAGGCCATATAGATGAAAATGGATTTGTACATATTACGGGTCGTGTTAAAGAGCTATTTAAAACATCTAAAGGTAAGTACATTGCACCAGCCCCTATAGAAGGTCTGTTAACGTCTAACGTATTCATTGATCAAGCATGTGTGATGGGTAATGGGCGCTCTCAACCGTTGGCTGTGATTGAATTGTCGGATACTGCTAGAACAAAAGATGCTGAGGAAATTCAGTCTGAAATTGAAAGGCATGTTGGAAGTATGAATCGCGAGCTTGAGCACCATGAACGCATTGACTGTATTGTTATCAGTCAGAGTATTTGGACGGTGGACTCTGGTTTGATTACACCAACCCTTAAGATTCGTAGAGAAACCGTAGAAGAGCGGTATTATCCGCTAGGCGAACATTCAAAAGAACTGATTGTATGGGGGCCAAAAGAAAATAGCCCAAAGGAGGTTGAAGCAGCCTAAGGCTGTTTCAAATTCTCGATAATAAAACCGGGCTTGCCCGGTTTTATTTTGTCTGCTGAATGGAACTTCCTTTTTGTTGGTGTATTTAAACTTTTTAGCTGGTTTAGTCAGTTTGTGCTTTTATGGTTAGCTTTAAACGTTCTGATGCATTGTTGGCAAATACAGCTTGGGTCTTGTTTTAACGACTTTGCTTGTTTAATTAAGTCAGCAGGCACTTTTTCAGAGAAGCACCAGCAAGGTGTTGAGCTGTTTGCTGAGCAGTTGTTTGCTTGCATGCAAATTGGACACTTTGATTGATCAATCAATTATTTATACCGTTATCTTTTTGGTGTTTCTTCAGTTTAAATTCATGATACTGATTTAAGTTAATCAGTCCTAGTATTGGTAGGGTTTGAGAGCCGCCTTTTTACTACTGGTTTCATGATGTAAATGCATGAAAAATATATTCGGCATAAATACCTGAGAAGTGATCACAGTGAGCGCAAATGCCTATTAAATGTCATTTTTAGTGATTGTTAGAGCCTGAAAAGCTGCCAAACTCATGGAAGTTGATGAGAGGTAGGTTGCATGGGTGTTCGTAAACATTATCAGTATCAAGATGTAATAGGGATTAAAGTAGGGCGAATCAACCAAGGGATTAACACTAATTTTATTGTCTATCGCATGGGAGATACCGTCATAGATTCAGGGCCCAGTAATCAGTGGAAGTATGTGAAGTCATTTTTAGATGAATCTAAGGTTTCTCAACTTCTATTAACCCATCATCATGAAGACCACAGTGGTAATGCCCACTACATATCTAAAGCTTATGGGATAATCCCAAAAGCTCCCAAGTTGGCACAAACCAAATTAAAAGCAGGTTATAAAACCCCTGTGTTGCAGAAATTTGTATGGGGATCCTTGGTTCCTGTTGAAACCCAAGCATTAAATGATAAAGAATATTTGGCAGACGGTTCGATAATTATTCCAATCCATACGCCTGGCCATGCAAAAGACTTAACGTGTTTTTTTCTGCCTGAAAAAAAGTATTTTTTTAGTGGTGATTTGTATATCGCGCCAAAATTGAAAATGCTTAGATCTGATGAGAATCTTGAGCAAATATTGAAAAGTATTAATAAGGTTTTAACGTTAGATTTTAATGTGCTTTTTTGCCCCCACGGAGGCGTGATAAAAGATGGCAAAGCAGCACTTAAAGCTAAGAAAGATAATATTTTAAATTTGGCTGATCAGGCTCAGGAGTACCATAAAGCAGGGATGGGTTTTAAGGAAATTTCACTTAAGTTGCTGGGAGAAGAAGATTTTGTATCTAAGCTCACAGGCGGGAATTTTTGCAAGGCAAACCTAATTAAAGAGTGCTTGCCTTTGGATTTAGAATCGCTGAAATAGCATTGTATTTAGGGTGATTATTCTAAAGGTTTTTTAAATTTCAGGGTCATGCGGTCACTTTCTCCTATGGCCATGTATTTTTCTTTATCTTGCTCGCCAAGTCTTAGTGATGGAGGGAGTGTCCAAACCCCTTTAGGATGGTTTTTTTGGTCTTTGGGGTTTGCATTAATTTCAGCACTTTCGACGAATACAAATCCTGCATTTTTAGCTAACGCTTTAACATAGGATTCAGATACATAACCTGATTCGATCATTTCGTTGAGACTGAAGGTCTCTGGTGCTCGATGTTCTACAACACCTAATATACCGCCAGGTTTTAATGCCTTGAAAAAAACATTAAAGGCTGTCTGCTCGCTTTGGTTTCTCATCCAGTTGTGTACATTACGAAACGTTAAAACGCGGTCTGCACTGTCGTTAGGTGCTACTTGAGTTAACTTAGGCGGTTCAAATGATGTGGGTATCACCTTTTCATAGGTGGCTTTGTCAGATGCCATCTTCTCTTCAAATCGACTTCTCATGTTTCTAAAAAATGGTATGTGAGAATCTTGATTGAAATGCGCAGCATACAGCTTGCCTTTCTCCTTAATAAAAGGGGCGAGGATCTCGGTGTACCAACCTGCACCAGGCCAAATTTCCACAATAATGTGGTCACTCTTGATTTCAAAGAAGTTTAAAGTTTCATTAGGGTTGCGAAAGGGGTCTCTTAATATATGACTATCACTTCGACTACTTTGAGAGATTTGAGTAAAGTTTTCATGATGATTAACATCAGGTGTGCAGGCTGAAAGCAGGGTGGCCGCAACCCATATTAGGCTACCGTATTTTATGAAGGTCATTTAAAATCCCTATATTATGCATGCTAAGTCATTATAGATGACTTATATGCAATAAAGTTCATGTTTGTTAAATGGTGTCCATTCATTTAGGGAGACTGCCATATGGTGCCTGTTAATAATGGCTTTTTAGCGCTCGGTTTGTGAATGCAAAAGTGACTGTCTTGCTTGCCTTGGGAGTATTTAAAACTAACCTGTGATGGTAGGAAAACAGGTTTATTAAACTGGACCTTAAGGCGTTTAGCGGGTTTAGAAAAATTAGACAAGGACTCAAGCTCTGCGCAGCTTTTAAATGCCATACACATGCCATGGGCTATGGCTTGCTTAAAACCAAAGAGTTTTGCCAGAAATGAAGCCAGATGAATGGGGTTGGCATCTCCAGACAAAAGTGCATATTGACGGCCAATGTTGGACTGTATTTCCCAGTCTTTTGAGTGCTGGTACTCCATATTGATTCTGGGTTTTTTGGGGCGTCTTTTTTCAGTGGTTTTTTGTCTGTTTGGGTGTAAGTATCCACTAAAACTTTCCCAAACTAATCTGTTTTTGTTGAAAATCTTAGAGTGTAATGTGATCTCTGTCCCTTTTTTTGTTTGATTAATTTCAGTGATAGAAATATCAATGTTAACCGTATCGTCAATGTAGACATCATGGTGACTGATGATGTCATTGTACATGTGAACAAGGCCTAATACAGGGAAGGGCAGCTGTTTGGAAAGCATGAATTTCAAATGAGGGCGAAAGACTAATAAATGTAAAAATGAAATGGGCAGTGCTTTATTGTCACTGTTTATATTAAAGAATTTCTTAAAGCTATTTAATTTTGAGTGACTTATTTTTACATCTTTCATTGAAAGGGAAAGCTGTGATAGCCGCTGAAAATTATCTTTATTTATAGCGTGAGGCTTTTTTAATAAACAGGCAATATACAGCGGAATCACTGAAGGCTGTTGCTGAAGCTCCATAATACTTTCCTGAATGATTTCATATGAAAAAACAA
>CAJXIT010000154.1 GCA_913054055.1 uncultured Thalassolituus sp. | reverse complement strand
CCTCCCACAGCAGATGCTTTCACCTAAGCACTTAATTTCTGTACGGCTGTAAACGATCTAAATGCTTCTGTCACCTCTTCTGCACTTGGAATGGCTTCAGTACGGACAAGCATTAATATACTTTGTCCATGCACTTTTTCATTCCCCGCAGGGTGAATACTAATATGCCCCTCTTTTGTCACATAAGCCAAAGGGGTGCCTAAATTTGCCATCATCATGGCTGACACTATGTCACTCCATAGATCCCCTTCTAGCCATAAGCTGTAACGCATAAAATGGTCATCCGCTCGTGTAAACATGTCTTCAATTAGCTGTTCGGCCCCAGGGCTTTCCATGGCACGCACTAAAATTTCAGGGTATGAGCGAATTGGGCGAATCACCGACTTAGCACCAATGCGCTTGAAACGCTCTCGGTTTTCATCTTCAACGCATTCCACAATCACGCGATAGGACAAACCGTGCTCTTTCATTCGATAGCAAATATCAAATGTCAGGCTATCACTGTCTTCCAATATTTCATCCTTGGCTAAAATCAATATGTGCTCAGCCTCATCTATATTCGCCTGCTGAAAATCTTCTTCATGATTACCGTGACCTTCCACCAGCAAAACGCCTAGGTTTACTAAACTAGAAGGCAGTCCTTCAGGATAATCCGTATTCAAAAGCACGATGGGTGTTTTTTTGGTAGCGGTATTTTCTCGGATCTGGGTGGCAAATCGTTCGAAATATTGAGTAGGGTTATGTTTGGGGAGTTAATAACAACAATATGCTTATTCATAAAGCCTCCAGACACCAGTCATCAAATACTGTTGCTATCATCCATGGTGGCAGCAGAAAATTCATGTGAACAATCTAAATATATTGATTCATAAACTAAGTATAGAAGGCGCTTTTTGACTTGCCACGAATATGGCCATTTTCTGTGATAAATATTTTCATCATTGATAAAACCCAATATATGGGTTTTATCAACTCTTCCTATTGTTAGGTATGCCGCTTACCAAGCCACCATCACATCCTC
This sequence comes from uncultured Thalassolituus sp., assembly GCA_913054055.1. Classification (GTDB taxonomy): domain Bacteria; phylum Pseudomonadota; class Gammaproteobacteria; order Pseudomonadales; family Oceanobacteraceae; genus Bermanella. The sequence goes on along the minus strand of CAJXIT010000154.1, from coordinate 7,146 downwards.
TCGTTGAATGGCATATCGGCTAGGTGTTTTATTCAATTTAGCAATAGCAAATCTTGGTTGTACCTGAGTGATCACGGCTTTTACTTTAGTGTCTTTTAACTGAGTTAAGGCTTCTTGATCTAAGTTATAAAACGTACTGGTTCTGAACACGGTTAGCTCATCACCCGGGCGCATTCCCACACTGCCCCCCGTATCTAAACGCACATAGTCACCTTGAGTATCTATGATTTTTGCCATATAAGGTTGGCAGCCTAGGTTTTCATTTAAGTCTGTCACCACTTCTAACAACAAAGACTTCACTTGGGCCCCATAATCTACTTTCCAAAACTCAGGGGTAGCAAACCCTGTGCGTTTGTAATTGTCATAACCCCATACACCACTGGTGGCATACGTATTTTGAAACATCAGCGAACCACTGATGCCATCATGAACATAAACATCTAACACAAAATTACGGTCACGCTTTTCGCGGGTTAATCCAACTGAATCTAAAGGGGTATCCCATATTCGACGAACATCCGCTTCAGGGTTGATCATGGCAAGGTCCCTAATCACACCACTGACAACAAACTGAGCCCCCAATTCTTTTGCAAGTTCGACACTATTGGTTAAACGCTGAAGATTATTTTGAGAAGACGGCGCTCGATCCACACTACTGAACAAAAGCACATGTCCACTGTCCATGGCATGCAAACGATGACGGCCATTTAACGTACTGGAAAGCACACCCGATAAACGCTGTTCAATATTATTTAACCCGCCCATCACCGCTTCTTTTGGATTTTGTAATGCAAATCCAGCCACCGCCACTGCCTTGCGATAACCATTACCCTGATTGGTCTCGCATTGGCCTCCTTCAATAAACTCAGCTCGAACTTTTACTTCTAAAATACCATTGCTGATTTTTTCTTGTAGCACACGCACATGGCGAAACTGTCCATTGGTTTTTAATTGCGTTTGATCTTGCGTGACCAAACCATCCACCAGCATCTGCGAGGAGTGAATAGAACCGCCCACTTGTAATGAGGCTTGGCGCAATGCATCACGTATAGCATCATCACGGCTTTCCATTAAATCTTTGCCCATCACAGCAGCCCCAACCGATGTGATTTCCACACTCCATGCAGCAGCAACAAAAGACAAATTGAAGATAAGTACTGAAATTAATTTGAATAATATAGACGGTTTAAGATAACGCATCATGCTCCCCTTTCATGATCACTGAATAGCAACGTGTGTGGCCATGTGCATACACAGACCACAACACAGTATTTAATCCATAAAGTAGTGATTGGTTTCTGGAATAGCCGATTGGCTTTGTACACGATTGATGTCTTGGTAACGGCTGGTTTTTAATGAACTTTTACCATTGTGCATCACGCTTGAACGACAATCTGAATTGAAACGCATGGAGTTTTCGGTCACTAAGCAGTTTCTAAACCCAGCATCCACCACCATTTCTAGAACCGTTTCCACACTGCCATCTTCTAATACATCGGTAGAAATCACACGAGCACCATGAATGAATGTATCAACGTATGTACGAAAGCTATCGTTTTGCACCACCAAATCTCGGACGGTAGAACTACCGCTGATTTTAGTACCGTATACACGCTCAGCCATTGAACGATAGGCATCTAAGCGGCTGGCACGAATAGACATCAAACGCTTTTGAACCTTGCTCATGCCCTTGGCTTTTGGATTGACAGCGCCGTAACCCACTACGCGTAAAATCAACGGAGCCACAGGGTCAACATGGGTTTGCTCAGGTGTCAGTAAGGATTCGTCTGAATCCATGCTGGCCATATCCTCAACCTCTTCATCGTCGTCCCCAAATCCCAACATGCTGCAGCCCGATAGCGGTAACAACAACATGATGCATAGCAACCATGCTAAACGTTTCATGCACATACTCCTTTCAAATTTTCATTGGGCTGACATCCGTTTTTAGATGCGCAGACACCCAGGTCTTGAAAATCGTATCGGCCAAAACCGTTTTTTATTTAGGATTTTTTTGCGCCATATGCCGTCATTCGCACAAGCACAAAACGTACATGTTGCAAGTGATAAATCATCAATGCTCCCAGTATTACGACCGATCCAGCCAAGGTCTGTAATTCCAATTTTTCATTGGCCAAGTACGCACCTAACAGCAAAGCCAGTACAGGGGTTAACAGGGTAATTAACGAAACGTTAGCCGCAGACATACGCGTCATTAAATAAAAGTATCCGACAAACCCCACAACCGAACCAAATACAGCCAAGTAACCGATGGCAAAGATAGAAGTAGCCGTGACCACTTCTGGAATTGGCGGGCTAAATACAAACCAAAGCAGCCCGTAAACCGGTGCCGATATCATCAACGCCCCTGTGGTTTGTACAATTGGGTGAGCCGGTTGATGACCTTTTACCACTTGTTCATGTTGCAACATGACCGAACTGATACCGTGTAAATTGACCCCCAGCAGTAGAACCAATAGCGCCACCACCATGTGGCCACCAAATTCAAAGCCTTGTGCAAAAATCACATACAAACCAAACACCGCCAAAAGCATCGAACATATTTTTCGGCCATTCAATGCACTATTGGGTAAAAACAAACGGCTATACACGCTCACCACCAATGGCGTAATCCCCCAAACAACCGCAATCAATCCACTGGGTAATGTCAGCGCGGCCCAATACACACATAACATGGCCCCCGTTATGGCAATTGCCCCGGCAAAGTATCCGTATACCGCTGATCGGGTCACAGAAAAGTTAAGCTTCATCACACGCACAAGCAGCATACAAATCAGCAAGCTTATCCACATACGAATGGCTAAAGCCTGCACAAAATCCAATGACTCTACGCTAAACCGAATCCCTAACGGAGTGGTGGACCAAATCAACACCACAGCCCCATACACTGCTGCCACATTCATGGCTTTATCCTTTTTAAAATGAAAGTGAGGAATGACAAAAATCGGTCATGAACGGCGGGTAAAATGTTTAAGAAGTGCTAAAACAAAAAAACCGCAGACTTGGCCGCGGTTTTTGAAATTCTAAATGCACGTTTTACCGTTATTTCAAAAGCGACCTCATACCTGCAAGCCAAATAATGGCTCGCATCGCGCATGGGTGTTTTCGAAATGAACTTAAATTGTGCATGGGCGAAACTATAGAGGTACAAATTAGCGCTAGCAAGCCTATTTTTAAAAAACATACGATTCGTTAACACTTTTGGCTTTTACATACTTTGGTATTAACTTAAACTATAAAACGAATGCTTTTAATGCCATTACAAACTAAAAAAATGTGGGTTCTCCGCTAGTCTTAAGTTATCAATGGCCAACATACATTAGGGACACAGCATGAATAATAAAATTCTTTTGGGGGCAGCAATATCCTTGGCCTCCCTTCAAGTAACCGCACTTCCATTTGCTCCAACAGACGCAAGATCAATGGCAATGGGTGGAACTGGCGTAGCTTCTGCAGAAGTTGCCAGTACCGTTCAATTTAACCCGGCATTATTAGCAAACACGCGTGAAGATGATCACTTTGGATTAATCATCCCTCAATTTGGCGTAATCGTAGCTGACGACAATGGTTTCATCGATGAAGTAGAAGACTTTGATGAAGAAAGCCCGAATGCGACACCAGGATCAGGCGCTACCAATATCGATCTACTAGGTGATACCTTAGACGATGCCACCGGGCCTTTAGGCTTAGAAAAACTGGCAGATGCGCTTGACACTATTAACACCGCCGGTACACCAGCAGCTGTCCTTGCAGCACAAACTGATTTAACCGACTCAGTAAATTATCTAGACGGTAAATTATTTTCATCAAATGTAAACCTAACTCCAGACCTTGTTTTACATTCCAACGCCGTTGCTGATGACCTTGATGATCTAAACAATAAGGCATTACGTTTAAATTTAGGTGGCAATGTTGCTATAGCCGTTCCCAGTAAAAAATTCTCAATGGCTTTAAGCGCGGGGGGTGGCGCTGTATTTTCTGGGCAGGTTATTGTAAATAACTCCGATACTGACATTTTAAGAAACTACTCTGCAGCTACCGCAGCGTATCTAGTTGAAGTTGCTGAGCTACAATCACTAATGACAACACTTGCAAGCTCTCAAACAGTTGGTAACGCCACCGCTGTTCAAGATCAAGAAGCTGTAATTGCGGCTTTCGACTACGGCGGCAACCAAGACAACTCAGGTGCAAATGAAGGTGATACCGCTATCTTCACCAATGGTGAACTTGTAGCCGATGAAGCCTCCCTAAACTCACAAGTTCAAATGGTAGGTGTGGCAACAGCTGATCTTGGCTTAACTATTTCGCGAGTATTCAATATTAAAGAGCACGACATTGCATTTGGTATCACTCCAAAATTACAAAAAGTGACCATCTTTGATTACACGCAAGATCTAGACGGTGAAGATGAGAATGGCAACCCTGTTGAATTCGACGGAGACGCCATTACAGATAGCACAGAAGATTACACATCATTTAATATTGATCTTGGTGCCGCATACCAATTTGGAGCTGAAAAACAATTCCAAGCTGGCTTGGTAGTTAAGAACTTACTTGGTAAAGATTATGAAAGTGCCCCTTATGTCACTTCAAACGGCTTAGAAGGCACTAAGATTAGCGTTAATCCAATGGTACGCGCTGGTGTCAGCCACAAAACTAACTGGACGAAAGTCGCATTCGATCTTGATTTAACTGAAAACGACCCTGTTGCATTTGAAGATGCTACTCAATATGCAAGCCTAGGCGCCGAACTGAATGTTTTAAGGTTCGTTCAACTGCGCGCAGGTTACCGAGCTAATTTAGCAGGCAGTGGCCAAGATGTTATGACAGCAGGCATTGGGTTTTCCCCTTTCGCTATACACTTAGACCTTGGCGTCATGGCAAACGTTGACGACCCTGAAAAAGAAGCAGGTGTTGCATTTGAATTTGGCATTGAGTTCTAATTTTGAATTCCGCTATCATGCACTAAAACGGGCTTCGCGCCCGTTTTTTTATGCCTACTTAAACCCTCTAGTTTCACATCAACCTACCCTTCTTGTAGTCATTTCATGTACACTCAAACAATCCATTATCACATTTAACTTTGCAAAAATTAAAATGAAAACCTATCTTGTGGGCGGCGCCGTTCGCGATCATTTACTCAACATTCCAGTGAAAGACAACGACTGGGTAGTAGTGGGTAGCACCCCAGAAGAAATGCAGGCCAAACACTATAAACAGGTAGGTGCTGACTTCCCGGTATTTTTGCACCCAGACACTCAAGAAGAATACGCCCTTGCCCGTACCGAACGAAAAAGCGGAAAAGGCTATCAAGGGTTTGCCGTGGATTTTGGCAAAGACGTCACCTTAGAAGACGACTTAATTCGCCGTGACCTGACTATTAATGCCATGGCGCAAGATGAGCAAGGTACGATCTTTGACCCTTACCAAGGCCAGCAGGATTTAAACAATAAAATTTTACGCCATGTCAGCCCCGCTTTCAGTGAAGACCCTTTACGGGTATTACGAGTTGCCCGTTTTGCCGCCCGCTTTCATCACTTGGGCTTTACCATTGCTAACGAAACCTTAGCGCTAATGGCTCAAATCAGCAGCAGCGGTGAGTTAGAATTACTCACACCTGAACGAGTATGGGTTGAAACGGAAAGAGCGCTTACCGAACAAAGTCCTTGGGTCTATTTTGAAGTATTGCGTCAGTGCAGCGCCCTGAAGATTTGCTTCAAAGAATTAGATGATTTGTTTGGCGTGCCACAACCAGAGAAACACCATCCAGAAATAGACACAGGGGTTCATAGTTTATTATCTTTGCAACAAGCCAGCTTGTTAACGAAAGAAACCGATGTGCGTTTCGCTGCACTCATGCACGATTTAGGTAAAGCTAAAACACCGCAAGCTGACTGGCCTAGGCATATTGCCCATGAAACCCTTGGTATCAAACCCATTCAAACCTTATGCAAACGCTTAAAGGTACCTAACAAACACAAAGAGTTAGCATTAAAAACCTGTGAGTTTCATACCCATGTACATCGCGCATTTGAATTAAAAGCCGCTACGGTTTTTAAGCTATTTAAAAAGACCGACGCGTTAAGAAAACCCGATCGCTTTGCCCATTTACTATTAGCCAGTACCGCAGATGCTCGAGGCCGCACAGGCTTTGAGACCACAAGCTATCCACAATCGAATTACTTAAACGCATTGTTAGAAGCTGCAAACAGCATTGATGCAAAAGCCATTTCTGCTTTTGGATTGCCAGGGCCAGAAATTGGCAAAGCCATTGAAGAAGCCAGAATTGCTGCCATTTCAACTTGCCAGAAAAAAGCAAAAGAACGTTACTCATGAACAGCCAAACCAAAACAGCCCTCATTACCGGCGGCGCAAAACGCATTGGCGCAGCCATTGTAGAAACCTTACATGCTGCGGGTTACGATATATTTTTGCACTACGGAAAAAGTGAAGACGCGGCTAAACAACTGAGCAACAAACTCAATGGTATTAGGGAAGACTCTTGCCGCATATTCTCGGCCGATTTGAAAAATCATCATCAAGTGAGCACCATCAGTAACTGGGTAAAAAATCATACTGACTCCCTCGATATTTTGGTCAATAATGCATCCGTATTTTCACCAACGCCTTGGCCGTCTGCAGACAAACAAGATTGGGAGTCCATTTTTTCAACCAATGTGCAAACCCCCTTCTTTTTAACCCAAGCATTATTGGAGTTAATTACGGTTAATCATGGCTCAGTGGTGAACTTAATCGACATTCATGCCGACCGAACACTAGAAGACCACCCTATATATTGCGCAAGTAAATCCGCATTAAAAAGTTTAACCCTGTCTCTTGCAAAAGATCATGGTCATCAGCTGCGCTGCAACGGAATCAGTCCAGGCGCCATCTTATGGCCTGAAAATGAGGGCGAAATGCCAAGTGAAGCGCAGCAGGCAATCCTTAAAAAGATTCCCATGCAACGCTTAGGCAATGAGAAAAACATTGCAGATACGGTTTTGTTTTTGTGTACGAATGATTACATCAACGGGCAAATTATCAATGTGGATGGTGGGCGCACTACATTTAGTTGATTTAGATGTGAAATACTAGTTGTGATATGTGGGAGGGCGCTTGCGCGCG